>JBNMLR010000016.1:0-16764 GCA_050874945.1 Butyribacter sp.
AAATATTTACTATGCGTCAATTAGCTGAAAATCAGTTATACCATACACTAGTGTACTGTATCATTGATATTTCGCCAAATAACTTACATAAATTTCCATCTGCTTCGTTGGTCTACATTTAGTATGAATTATTAGTTATTCATTGTACTAAAACTGAAGATTTTTAAATTTACGCTCTGCCTCTCGTCTTTGGTCTTTTTTTGCTATATCCTGTCTCTTGTCATACAGTTTTTTACCTTTTGCAAGACCAATCTCGACTTTGACAAGACTTCCGCTGAAATAGACACTGAGCGGCACGACAGTGTAACCTTTCTGTGCTATCTGACCCTCAATTTTTCGTATCTCACTTTTGTGAAGAAGAAGTTTACGCACTCTAAGCGGGTCCTTATTAAAAATATTTCCTTTTTCATATGCAGGAATGTGCATATTATAGACATAAACTTCCCCTTTTTCGATTCGTATAAAAGCTTCTTTTACACTGCATCTACCCATTCTGAGAGATTTAACCTCAGTTCCGGCAAGTGATATTCCGGCTTCATACTTATCTTCAATAAAATAATCATGATATGCTTTTTTATTGTTTGCTATAAGTTTCTTTGTCTGCTTAGCCATAACTACTAACTACCTCTATTTACTTCTTTAATTTTTTTGCCTGTTTTGCTTTTTTCTTTGCTTTCTTTTTTGCCTTATTTAAGGCTCTCTTTTTGGCTGCACCGGTAAGTTTCTTTACCTCATGCTCTATCTGTGCTTCTGCGGCTGCCTTGGCTGCTTTCTTTTTAGCCTGTTTCTTTCTGTATTCAAATGCCTTTAATGCTTTTTCTTTTGCTTCTATAACAACTTTCTGCTTTGCTCTTGCCGCAGCTTTATTCTTTGGTTTTGAAGTCACTTTGGACTTTCTTTCAGAATTTCTTCTGCTTCGGCTTTCTGAAACATTTGAAGTCTTTCTTCTCTGTGCTTTTCCTGCCGAAACTGACTTCTCTGCACTTCTGCGGTTCTTTCCTGTCACAGTCTTTTCTCTGCCGAAAGACACTTTAGTCTCTGCATCTGATTTTTCCGTACTTCTGCGTTTCTTTCCCTCTGCAATTTTTTCTCTGTCGGAAGATATCAAATTCTCTGTATCCGGATTTCTTTCAGCGTTTCCTGTTTCATGCTCTTTGCAATCTCCGCCAACCGCAAAATCATCATGCTTTTTATCCTTTAAAGTTTTATCTCCAACATTGCCATCAGCATTTTCAACATCACCATCTGAAAGTCCATTATCTTCACATACTGTAAAGTCTATCGTTTTCGTAAGTTTATCGACTGCTGAGACAGTTATCCTTATCGGCTCACCGAGTTTGTATGACTTTCCTGTATGCTCACCCACCATTCTGTACTTTTCTTCCTCGAAATAATAATAATCTCCAGGAATGTCGGCAACTCTCACCATTCCCTCAACGGTGTTTGGAAGTTCAACATACATTCCCCATGCAGTGACACCTGAGATAACACCGTCAGAGCTCTGACCGATAAACTGTTCCATGTACTCAGCCTTTTTCATCTTCTCAACTTCACGCTCTGCATCGTCAGCACGCCTTTCAAGCCTGCTTGCAGCCTCCGCAACTTCCGGAAGTATCTGGTTGTAATGACCTATCCTCTTGTCATTCATCTTTCCATGAATATTTTCTTTTATTATACGGTGTATCTGGAGGTCAGGGTACCTTCTGATAGGCGAAGTAAAATGACAATAATACTTCATTGAAAGTCCAAAATGACCTCCGCACTGTGTCATATATTTTGCCTGTTTCATGGAACGAAGTGCAAGTCTGCTTATAAGTGCTTCCTCAGGTTTTCCCTCAACGGATTTTATAAGTTTCTGTATCTCTTTTGGATGAATTTCACCGTCTGAGTTTACCTTTAAAGTATAACCAAAGTTCTCTATAAAAACTCCGAGCTGGTTTATCTTTTCCTCGTCAGGTTCTTCATGAACACGGTACACAAACGGGAGTTCCTGCCAGAAATATTCCTCTGCCACTGTCTGGTTTGCTGCAAGCATAAACTCCTCGATTATGCGGTTTGCGTTATTTCTCTCATATTATTTTATCTCTACCGGCTTGCCCTTTTCATCAAGGATTATCTTGCTCTCAGGAAAATCAAAATCAATAGAACCTCTCTTAAATCTTCTCTCCCTTAATATATCTGCAAGTTCATACATAAGCTCAAACATAGGTATAAGCTTTTTGTACTTCTCCCGTTCTTCCTCATCTTCAAGCTCAACTATCTTGTGGACGCTTGTGTATGACATTCTCCTGTCTACATTTATGACACTTTCCTCTATGCTGTGTTTTACTATCTCACCCTTTTCATTTATATCCATCATACATGAAAGAGCAAGTCTGTCTACTCCCTGATTGAGCGAACAGATACCATTTGACAGCTTGTGCGGAAGCATCGGTATGACCCTGTCTACAAGATATACGCTCGTGCCTCTCTTAACCGCTTCTTTGTCAAGCGGAGACCCCTCAGTGACATAGTTTGATACATCAGCAATATGGACACCCAGATGATATATACCGTTCTCTTTTGTAAGTGATACGGCATCATCAAGGTCTTTTGCATCCTCGCCGTCGATTGTTACCATTTGCAGATTTCTGTAATCACTTCTTCCGTTCTTCTCTTCCTCTGCTACCTCATCTTCTATCTTTTCAACCTGATCCATAACCTCGTCAGGATACTCCTCAGAAAGTCCGTAAGCCTTTATTATTGATAAAATATCCACTCCGGGGTCATTTATGTGACCGATTATCTCAAGTATCTTTCCCTCAGGATTTGTCGTATCACTTCCATAATCAGTAATCTCAACAACTACTTTATGTCCCGTTATCGCACCTTTACTCTCAGCCTTTGGAATATAAATATCCCTGCCAAATTTCTGATTGTCGGGGACAACAAACCCAAAACTCTTACTCTTTGAATATGTTCCGACGAGAATATCCGTTCCACGCTCAACAATAGAGATAACCTCGCCTTCACGCCTTTTTCCGTGTGCCTTTTCATCGATGACTACATGAACCGTATCTCCATCTATCGCACCTCTTGTCTTGTGTGCAGGGATAAATATATCTTCGTCATCCCCCTCAACACGGACAAAACCAAAACCTCGCTGGGTGCCCATAAATTTTCCGACAAGAATATCCTCAGAAAGCGGTTTTATTTTTCCTTTAAGGTCAAGCTGTATCTTGCCCTCACTATACAATTCGTCAAGAACTGCCCTGAAATCTTTCTTTTCCTTTGCCGGAACCTGTAAGACAACTCCCATCTCTTTTGTTGACATAGGTTTATAGCTTTTTGAATTTACAAATTCAAGAATCATTTCTTTTTTACTGTTTAAATCTTCTCTATTCATACAAACACCCCCTATTTCTCAATTCAGTTAGTGTCAAAAGATATTTTTACACCAACATCTTAATATACATTATATCCTATAATCCATAATGAAACAATCATTTTGTGGGATAAAATAATATTGTGGAATTGATATTTCTATTTATTTTAAGTATAATATATACAATAATAACTTTAAAACAATTTCCGGAGGTGATTAAAATGTGCAGCATTGCAATAAAAATACCAGACGAGGTATTATATGATACAAAAATGACAGAAGAACAGGCAAATGATTTTGCTAAAAAGTCAATTGCTCTCATGCTTTATACCAAAAACCACATTTCTATAGGATACAGTGCCCAGATTGCCGGAATGACAGAGGAAGAATTTATAAATTATTTAAGCAGCAACGGAATATCAATTTTTAATTTTGATGATGAAGATGAATTTTTAGAGGAGATGAATAATGCGTAGGGTAATCGTTAATTCCACTCCTTTAATTGCATTATGTAATGCAGGTTTACTAAAAATATTAAAGGATTTATATGGACAGATAACTATTCCAAAAGCTGTATTTGACGAAATAACAGCAAAACCTGATTCAGCGTGTTTACAGGTAAAGCATAACATGGATTGGATAGTCATCGAAGAAATCAATGATACTGCTGATAGAAAAATGTATAAAGCAAAACTTCATGCAGGAGAAGTAGATGTTATGATTCTTGCACAGAATGAGCCACGGGCAGATTTAGTTATAATAGATGACAATGCCGCAAAAAAGACCGCAAAATATTTAGGACTAAAGGTTACCGGAACAATTGGCGTTTTGCTAAAAGCCAAAAAAGAGGGTATTATAACCTCTGTCAAAGATAACATTGATGCAATCCGTAATAATGGTTTTTACATTAGCGATACTGTAATTCAAATGGCTCTAAAACAGGCAGGTGAATAATAACCAATAAAAAAATCGACAATATAATGAAAAAACTCACTATATTGTCGATTTTCTTTTTATTACTGAACTGTTACTATTTATGAAAAAATACTAAGATTCAATAAAAGTGAAATCAAAACAAATAATACTGCAAGAACTCTTGTAGCTACAACAAGTCCGCCCTCCATAGAACGACCTTTGTTCTTTCCCCAATAAGACTCTGCTGCTCCGCTGATAGCTCCTGTAAGTCCTGCCTGCTTGCCTTCCTGAAGAATAACTACAACTGTAAGTGCAACACATACGATAATGTATAGAATCAATAAAATTCCATGAATTGTCTTAATCATCGACTATGCTCCTCCATTCAACTAAAACTCAAACAATAAATTTAATGTCTTAACATAAATTCTATTGCTATAAACTGACTAGTACAGCAAAAAACACTGTACTAATCCAGTCTATCATAATATTACATATATTTCAACATCTTTTTTCTATTGATAACAGTTCAGCCATAAATATAAATTTAATAAACGCAAAGCTGAACTGTTACTTTTTATAACGGTGGCTTACTATTTTTTTATAAGGAGAGATTTTCCGGTCATTTCCTTTGGCTGCTCAAGTCCCATTATCTCGATAAGTGTAGGTGCTATGTCTGCAAGGCATCCACCCTCTCTCAATGTGTAAGCATCATCATAGTTTACAAGAACAAATGGAACAGGGTTTGTTGTATGAGCAGTAAATGGTGCTCCTGTCTCATAATCTATCATCTGCTCTGCATTTCCGTGGTCTGCACAGATAAATAATACTCCGTCAGCTTTCTTAACTGCCTCTACTGCTGTTCCGACACACTCGTCAACTTTCTCAACTGCGGCTACTGCTGCCGGGATAACTCCTGTATGTCCTACCATGTCAGGGTTTGCAAAGTTGATAACGATAACATCATATTTGTCTGATGCGATGGCCTCGTTAAGTCTTTCACTTACCTCAGGTGCGCTCATCTCAGGCTTAAGGTCATATGTTGCAACTGAAGGTGATTTTACAAGCGAACGCTCCTCACCTTTGTTTGGTTCTTCAACACCACCGTTAAAGAAGAATGTTACATGAGCATATTTCTCTGTCTCAGCAAGACGAAGCTGTGTCATATCATGTGCTGCAAGGAACTCACCAAATGTATTTTCAATGCTCTCTTTCTCAAATGCAACAAGTTTATTTCCGATAGTCTCATCATAATTTGTGAAACATACAAATGTAAGAGGCATAAATCCGTTGGCTCTCTCAAACTTATCAAAACTTTCATCACAGAAAGTGCGTGTAATCTGACGCGCACGGTCAGGTCTGAAGTTAAAGAATATAACTGAATCATTAGCTTTGATAGTTGCAACAGGTTTTCCGTTCTCCTCGATAACCGTAGGAACAACAAACTCATCATTTACATCCTGTGCATATGAGTCTGCTACTGCCTTAACAGCATCATCAGCCTTAACACCCTCACCCTTTACAAGTGCATTATAAGCCTTTTCAACTCTGTCCCAGTTGTTATCTCTGTCCATTGCATAATAACGTCCGTGTACGGATGCAATCTTGCCGACACCAATCTTATCCATCTCTTTCTGAAGTTCCTCTACAAAACCTTTTCCGGATGTAGGTGCTGTATCACGACCGTCAAGAAAAGCATGGACATATACATTTTCAAGTCCGTTTCTCTTTGCAAGTTCCAAAAGTCCATAAAGATGTGTATTATGGCTGTGCACTCCACCGTCTGAGAGAAGACCGAAAAGATGAAGATCTGAATTGTTTTTCTTTGCATTCTCAACTGCTGCAAGTAATGCTTTATTTTCAAAGAATGTTCCCTCTTCAATAGCTTTTGTGATGCGTGTAAGCTCCTGATAAATGATGCGTCCTGCACCGATGTTCATATGACCGACTTCTGAGTTACCCATCTGTCCGTCAGGAAGACCTACGCTAAGTCCGCTTGCATTTCCTTTCTGGAACGGACACTCTTTCATAAGTTTGTCCATAACAGGTGTCTTTGCCTGAGCGATAGCATTTCCCTCTGTCTTATCATTTAATCCATAACCATCAAGTACCATCAATACAACCGGTTTCTTACTCATAATCGTTATCCTTTCTTTATATAAAAAATATATTTAATGTAGTTACATTTTTATCCGACAATAAATTATACATTATTTAATGTCGGAAGTCAAAGAAAAGATACAACTTATTTATTCTCCCACTTGAAACTCCATGGATATAACTATATAATAAACTTATTAATGTCACGGATTACTGTATTTATATGCAATATATTGTCATACAATTTCATTGCTATGCAATTTCCACATTGCCATGCAATGCACATATTGCTATATAATTTTTTTTGGTAATCCTGCAAACACACTCAAAGGAGGATTTTTATATGTACGAATTTACTAAGGATTGTATGATCGGTATTAAAGAAATAGATGACGAACACAAAAAATTATTTGATATGATAAATGATGCCATTGCTCTTGCCGATGAGACTGATGATGTAACAGGCATTGCCAAAAATCTTATTAAAGGGCTTAAAGATTATGCGGCTGTTCATTTTGCACATGAAGAAGCATATATGAAAAAGATAAATGACCCTGAACTCGACTCACAGATTAACGAGCACAAAGCTTTTGCAGAAAAGGTAAACAGTTTTGAACTTGATACTTCTTCTAATGAAGCTTCTAAAAAATCATTAAATGATATTCTTGTTTATATCGTTCAGTGGTTATATAAACATATTTTAGGCAGTGACATTATGATAGGCAAACTTGTGGAGCACCCGGATGAAACCGAAAATGACAACCCGTTTGCCTTTACAGACAAGTATAAAACTGATATTCCTCTTGTAGACGATGAGCACCGCCATCTTTTTGAGATTATTGAAAAAACTCATGAGTTGATACATTCAAATCTCCTCCATGATAAATATGATGAGATCATGCACCTTCTCGATGAACTTAAGACTTATACCGAAACACATTTCAGTGATGAAGAAGCTATTATGGAAAAAATATCTTATCTGGGTCTTGATGCCCAGAAGAAAGCTCACGCAGCATTTGTTGACAAACTTGTTCATATTGATATAAATGAACTGGATGAAATTGACGAACACCAGCAGACATATTTGTTTGAACTTATAAATTATCTTTTAAACTGGCTTTCAAACCATATTTTAGGCTCAGACCTTAAAATCGGCGAATACATAAAAGAAAACAATATCAGTATAGATTAAAAAAATCGGCTGCCGCATTTATTTACTGCGACAGCCGGTTATCTTTTTACATTTCTTAAAAGCAACAGTTCTGTCTTTCATTTTTTGCTTTTCTTAAAATTAACCCCCTTGCATTTCATCTATTACATTTCTTAAAAATAACAGCTCTGCCTTTCTTTTTTTGCATTCCTTCAATGCAACTGCTCTGCTTTTTCTTTTTTACTCTCCATCAGCTTATCATTTTATCTCTCTGTGAATATACATTTTTAATATCATGTATCTTTTCTTCTTTCTGAAACTTTTTCTTCGTCGGTTCCACAAGTTCTCTCATAAGTTCATGAACAGTCGTCATCTCATTTATACGCCCCACATTTGCACCGCAGAATATAAGTCCGTTATCTATATCTCCGTTCACGGCATCGACAAGTGCTTTTGTTATACAATACGGCACTTCGTTTGGATTGCATTTTTTCATGCAGTTATAACATTTGTCAACCGGCTGTTTTTCCTTTTCAACACGCTTTATAAACTCATTTCTTATCGCACGTCCCGGCATACCGACAGGACTTTTGATTATCTTTACATCCTCCTCTTTTGCATGAAGATATGCCTGCTTGTATTCGTCAGATGCGTCACACTCTTTTGTCGCAACAAAACGGCTCGCTATCTGCACTCCGTCTGCACCAAGTTCAAGTGCATGGATAATATCGTCATGGTCAAATATCCCACCTGCAACGATAACAGGTATATGTGTATTATATTTTTCACCGTATTCTCTGGTGCACTCGATAATATCTTTTATCTCCCCGTCATAATCAATATTTTCAATGTCTGCGAGTTCCTCAGCCGAAAAACCGAGGTGCCCTCCTGCCTTTGGACCCTCTATCACAACAAAATCTGCTGTCCTGTCATATCTTCTCGCCCACATCTTAAGTATTATATCCGCCGCACGCCTTGATGAAACTATAGGTGCTATCTTTGTCTTTGCTTTTCCTATATATTCAGGAAGTTTGACCGGGAGACCTGCTCCGCTTATTATAACATCCGCTCCCGCTGCAACCGCTTCCATAACGTGCTCTTTATAATGTTTTAATGCCACCATGATATTTGCACCTACAAGTCCGTTGCCGTGTGCTGTCTCTTTCGCCCTCTTTATATGTTTTCTTATCGCTAAAAGATTGCATCCTGCCTGGTCTTTCTCAAAGCCATCCTCATCATATCCTATCTGTGCAGTCGATATAATACCTATACCGCCCTCTGCCGCAACTGCACCCGCAAGTTTTGAGCGGCTTATGCCTACTCCCATTCCACCTTGTATGATAGGTATTTTTGCCACCATGTCTCCTATACGGAGAGCTTTCAACTTTTCTCCACACTCATATATATCCATATTAACCCTCATTTCTGCACACTTTTTTCGCATATCAGGTTTGTGTCAAGTGTGCGCAGGCACAAATCCTGAATATGAAAATTTTATTTTTCACATTACTTTCTGTGCATAACACAAATTTTGTTTGATTATCAAACTAATCCAAGTATATACCTATGATGTTTTTCTGTCAATGTTTTCTTGTATCTTTTTCTATTTTATGTAGTTTTAAAAACTACATATATTTAAACATATAAAAAAACAACCCGTATCAAACAAATGCAATTTAAATCTAACATTGTTTAATACGGGTTATTCTTAATCTTAGCTAAGCTCAAATCTTATTAATATTATTTATTAATTATGTGCCAAAGCTGAACAATCCTATCTTTCTCTTTCTTGTTTCCTCTATAAAATCTCACTGAAAGCCTACTTGTCTATTCCTATCTCAAAGCCGATAAAATCATCTCTTGTCACATATTCCTGGTGAAGATCATACACAAAATCATGGTCCCTTATCTCGTTGTAAAATGTCACTTCACATATCTTCCCGATAAATGACGGCTGGAAAACATCACCGCCGAGCACGATACGCTTTGCATAACGGTTTCCCGGAACATTTTTCATACTTCCGACAAGCTGACCGTTTATATATGCATAAGCCATCTCAGTTTTTGCATTATAACTTACAACATAATGCGACCACTCATTTACCTGAAGTTTGCATCCGCTAATGTCGTACCAGCCGTCCACTTCCTTTGAATCTCTTATTCGGAAAGACGAATGACCCTCCCACGCAAGCGGTATCATACCGAAAAAGCCTGTCTCATACTTGACATATAATGCACAGCTCCAAGAATGTTCCTCTGTAGGATATATCCACATTGAAACCATAAAACTGTCACTTGACAATATCTCATGCGGCAGCTCAAGAACCTGTTCTTCTTTTGGACCTCCCGGAAATACAAGTGCCTTGCTGTCTTTAAATATACCTGTATCAAATTTCAACTCACTAAAGCATTTTGTATCAGCTTCAAGCTTTCCGTCCTCCGACTTCACATCACCGTCAAGCCTGAATATATAGCTGGTGTCATCGTTTGTTATATATTCATTTGCAAATTTGGCAAATTCATCAACCGGCAGCGGCTTTGAATAGAAAAATCCCTGTGCTATCTGACAGCCGCATCTTACGATAAACTCTCTCTGCTCCTCTGTCTCTATACCCTCAGTGACAACATCAAGCTTTAAGTCCTTGCACATATTTATGACATTTCTCAAAACTTTCTTACCTCTGTCATCATCACCGGAGCTGTTAAGAAATTCCTGATCTATCTTGATAATGTCCACTGGGAGATCTTTAAGCAGATTAAGTGCTGAAAAACCTGAACCGAAATCATCAATGGAAACGATAAACTGTCTCTCTTTCAACATTTTTACGTTTCTTATCAACTCTTCGCTGTCTTTCACAAAAACACTTTCCGTTATCTCTATCTCAAGTTCACTGTGAGCTATACCATATCTGTCCGCTATCTCAACAAGCATATCAGGAAATTTCTTATTGTAAAGATGCAGTCTTGACATATTGACTGATACCGGGATATGCTCGTATTTCTGACCTTTCCAGCTCTTTTTTATGCGGCATACTTCCTCAAACATATACATATCAAGCTTGGATATAAAACCGTTTTTCTCAAATAATGATATATAAACTCCGGGTGCTCTTACGCCGTCCTCAGAATGATTCCATCTCGATAAAGCCTCTGCTCCGGTTAATTTGGTTGATATCATGTTCACTTTGGGCTGAAGATATGCAACAAATTCACCATTTTTTAATGCATCATCCATCTCGATTTCCATATTTCTGTTTCGCTGCAACTTCTTATCATTTTCCTGGAAAAATACATATCTGTTCTTTCCGTCATATTTTGCTTCGTACATCGCAGAGTCGCATTTATGTAAAATATCATCGAGCATAGTGCTCACTCTCTGTCTTGTAACGATTCCTATACTGAGAGATACATTAGAAAGTATGTCCTTTCTAAAATCAATGTTCTCCATCTGTCTGAGCAGAGTTTCCGCCGTGCTCTTAAGCCCCTCTTCCGTCATATTTCCGTCAATAAGTGCAACAAACTCATCTCCTCCGATTCTTGATGTAAAACCGGAAACATTTTCCTCTATGAGTTTTGCTATACATATAAGGAGTTCATCTCCCATACTGTGTCCATATATATCATTTACACGTTTAAAATTATCAATATCTATAAACATAGCATGGATGCAGTCTTTATTTTCAAGTGCGTCATAAAATTCATAAAGTCCGCGCCTGTTTGGAAGCCCTGTCAGATAATCATATTCCGCAAGATGACTTGCCATCTTACCAAACAGTTTCTCATTTTCTTTCATAGTCATCCTCCACCTAAAAGATATATATTTATAATACAACTTTTTGACAAAAGATACCACTATTTTTTTACTTTTATTTACACATTTACACACTTATCACGCAAGCCATGTTTTTCTGTATTCTGACGGTGTCATTCCCTCAGACTTTCTGAAAATCTTTCCGAAATAGCTCGCATTGCTAAATCCACATTCCGTTGCAACATCCTCCACTCTTTTCTCTGTGAACCTTAATTCAAATTTTGCCTTTCCAACCCTTAATGAGGTAAGATATTGCATTATCGTTATGCCATATCTCTTTTTATATTCGCGTGACATATGAAATTTGCTCAGATAAAATTTTTCTTCAAGTATATCAAGATTTATTTTTTTCATATAATTGTTCATTATATAATCATGTATCTCAACAATCTTTGTCTCTGAGTTTTCATTTGTGTTTTTACGCATCTCGCCATAGTCCATAAAATCACTGACTATCTTAGTGATTCTTGCCGAGACATTTATGTCAGTCTTTAAAACCGAACCTGTCCTTCTATATATATTTATAATTTCTTTTATTGACTCTATAAATGGTGATGTATCTGCCGGATGTATCACATATCCCACACTGTCCGTAATGCACTCAAAATAATATCCCGCACCTTTTCCATAAAAATGCAGCCATACATATTCCCACGGATTGTCCTTGCTGCTCTGATGAAAATATATCTTTGAACAGTCTACAAAAGCAACATCTCCTGCTACAAGATTTTGTGTTCTTCCATCATAATAAATACTTCCTCTCCCCTTTGTCACCACAAAAATCAAAAAAGATCTCATTTTATTATGATGATATTTATGAATATCATGTTGTCTCTTATAACCCGCTTCCTGCACATAAAGCATATTCTTTTTTGTTTCGTCACACTGCACACCTATGACACGCTCGTCGACGGTATTATTTTCTTTTTCTAATGTATTCTCTTTCATAATATCAAATTCCCTTCTGAATCGTTCTCATCTGGAAATTTTTCTCATACCATTATACTTAAATTTTTACCCGTTCCATTCTTATACATATAAATATACATTTTCAGATTAAATTGCATACATTTATAATTATTGATATTGTACCATAATTTTTTAAGTTTACTCTTTTTTTCACAAAATAACAGCAATATATTATTAAACAACAGCAATATTGTTTCTTCTTTCATCATCATGCATTATCTATAATACCGTGTGGGACAAATTAACATATAAAAGAAACTTAACAGAAAGGACAATTCTATGTTTAAAAAAAGTATTTTTAAGAAAAAAGCTGTTTCACTGCTTGTTACAGCATCTCTCCTCACAGGTGTGGCAGGAATCACTTCCGGCTGCGGTTCAAAGAAAAAAGAGTCAACAGAACCCATAACACTTGAAGTTTACAGTATGCTCGCAAACTATTCAGGTGAACAGCAGGGATGGTTTGCTGACCTTATCAAAGAAAAATTTAATGTAAAATTAAATTATATTCAGGCTGATGACAGCACTTTCCAGACAAGAATGCAGAATAAAAAATTAGGTGACATCATTATTTTTGGAAACGACAATAACGAGTATGTGCAGGCTGTAAAAGCCGGTGCTTTATATAACTGGAAAGAAGACGGTCTTTTAGATGACTACGGCACTTATATAAAAGATAATATGGCAGATGCACTCGACAAAAACTCACAGCTTACAAAGAAGATAACAAACAATAAAAGTGATGCGGTTTACGGCTTTGGTCACGATGTGGCAGCATCAGCAGGCGAACTTGCATCATTCTTCTATACATGGGATGTACGCTGGGACTTATATAAAAAACTTGGTTATCCAAAAGTCAAAGACCTTAACGATTTTGAAGATGTTCTTACAAAAATGCAGAAATTAAATCCTACTGATGAAGCAGGCAACAAAACATATGCCGTATCACTTTGGTCTGATTGGGATTCTACTCTTATGATGGCTGCAAAATCTGCCGCTACCGCATATTACGGTTATGATGAGCTCGGTGTCGGTCTTTATGATGCGTCAAACGGAAAATTCCATGATGCTCTTGAAGAAAACGGTCCATACATCACTATGCTTAAATTTTTTAATAACCTTTATCAGAAAAACCTTTTAGATCCCGATTCAATGACTCAGACATTTAATGAAGTTACTGAAAAAGTTTCTATCGGAAAAACAATGTTTTCTCTGTTTAACTACACAGGTTCACTTTTATACAACACAAGCGCACATACAAAAGAGGGCAAACTTATGTATAGCCTGAAGCCTGAGGATGCCTCTCCTGCTGTTTACTCTCTTACAACAAAAGGAAATGACCGTGTATGGACTATCGGTGCAAACTCTGATTATCCGGAAGAAGCAATGGAAGTCATCAACTTCTTATGCACACCTGAGGGATACCTCGATATGCAGTACGGACCAAAGGGTGAATGTTGGGATTATGATAAAAACAAAAATACTTATCTTACAGACCTCGGTGAAAAATGCCGTGAGGACAAATCAACAAAATTAACCGGAAAATACAAGGGTGCTTATAAGGATGGCGAGGCACAGTTAAACAATACTACGTGGTCTATTGATGCCAAAAACCCTGACGCAGGCGACGATGAAACATTTAACCGTGAAACCTGGAAACACGCTTCAAAATCAGAAATCAGCAGCATTGAAAAAGACTGGCAGACAAAAACAGGCTGCACTACTTTAAATGATTACATGAAACAGGGTAAATACAGCGTAATCCCGGGAAGCACTTACTCTGCAAGTGAAAAATCAGATGAGTTTAAAACAGTATGGTCACAGGTCAGCCGTGCAATCACTGAGGCATCATGGAATGCCATTTATGCAAAGACTGACAAAGATTTTAACAGTATAATAAGCAAACTTAAAAAACAGGTTAAAAGCTATGGCTATGATAAGTGTGTTAAATGGTCAGAAAATGAAGCAAAAACACGCTTTAATCTTGAACAGTCGGAAAATAAAACTGCCGCAAAATAATATATTAAATAAAATTTAATCTTATTCCACAATTTAAAAGATGCATATTGAAAATATAAATTTTTGATATGCATCTTTTTTATTATTCATGCAAAAAAATGTAAACAATAACTTTTTTTCCAGATTTAAGTATATTTTTTTCCAATATAAGCCAATACTATGTCTTGTCATATCTTATCTTTTCTTTTAATAAAAATGGACTACACATTTTTATGTAAAGGAGATTTGCTTTGAAAGAAAAATTGAATATTTTTTTCTTATGTTTTTTTATTGCTGTTTTTGTTGCTGCGGCAGCAATATGGCTTGTATTTTCTTACCGTTACAGACAACAGCTTTCAAATGAAGAACACACATATAAAGAAATTCAAAATAAACTGATAAGAGAAAACACATGGAAAGATACCGACAAAATTTCTTTTTACGATAACAGTCATTATAACTCAGAAAACAAACGAAAAAAAAATATTAAAACTTCTCACGGTTCGGATATTGAAAAAATCCCTGATGTAGATTTTAATTCTCTTCAAAAATACAATAACGATGTTTATGCATGGATACAGATTCCAAAACTGGGTATCTCATATCCGGTTCTACAGCATAAAAAGATAAATGATTATTATCTGACACACAATCTGGATAACAGTTTTGGTTATCCCGGATGTATTTTTTCAGAAACCGTCAGCAAAAAAGATTTTTCAGATGCATTAACCGTACTATACGGGCATAATATGAAGAATGGCTCAATGTTTGGTATGCTTCACCGGTTTGATAACACTGATTTTTCTAAAGTACAATGCTATATCAACATCATAACACCAATATCTAAAATAAGATATAAGATAGTGACTAATGCAGTCTGGGGCACGAAAAATATTCCTTCTTCTTTCAAAAATTCTAACGAAGGACTGATAAAACTTCTAAATACCGTCCGATTAAATTTATCTTACAAAAATACCATACGGCTAAAAAAAAGCATATCAGAAAAAAATCAGCATATGCTTGTCTTATCAACCTGCGGTTCAAACAACAGATCACGTTTTTTGATAATCGCATTAAAACAAAATGAATGGAGGATTAAAATTTGAAACATAAGTCAAAAAAAATTATTGCATTAATAACCTGTATTTCTCTCTTGCTGATCAGCACCTGCGGTTTTATCACCAGCAAGGCAGCCTCACCTGTATATACTGATTCAGGAAAAAAATACAGCTACAAACAGCTTCTAAGTGATTACCAGTTTTTTGTCAAAGATGACCTAAAGACTTCCAACCACTTCGTAGGTGCAGCAGCCTGCGGCGGTATTGCAAACCTGAAATCTTTTGGAAACGGAGCCATCTCACCATCATATCTGAATTATGTCAAACACATAGATGACTACAGCGGATGCTACAACAGTCATTTTCTTTCAGGTAAACCTGATTATCAGAAATTATTAAATCAGCCGGCATATTACCACGATAAATCTCTATTTGTAAACTGCCGTTCCATCACTAAATATCCTGATAAAAACAGTGCTTATATAAACTTTTCTTCAGCATTTGCTTCATTAAAAAAAGAATCCCAGGATATGGCTGACAAACGACAGCTTACTCTTACTGAGAAAAATTTAAAAAATGCACGCATAGACAATTATTTTGGAAAACTGCTTACAATACCTTTTTCACAAAAAGTAAATTCCGTATATATTCCTGAAAATATTTCAAAACAGGCTGACTGGATTCTTATTGACGGTATTAAGGATTTAGATGAGCTTGTCGCAACTGAACACATTATCAGCTTTGAAAAAGGCAA
Organism: Butyribacter sp.; assembly: GCA_050874945.1. Classification (GTDB taxonomy): domain Bacteria; phylum Bacillota; class Clostridia; order Lachnospirales; family Lachnospiraceae; genus Butyribacter. The sequence continues at coordinate 16,117 of JBNMLR010000016.1, forward strand.
GCCTATTGCCCTCGGTGGCAGCTACGATTTTGTAAAATCGGGTGATAACCAAAAAGCCGTATTTATATCAGCTTCAAATAACGGTGGCAAAACATTTTATATCTCACCTGATAATAAACAAAAAAATGCTTATCTTCTTGACGATGCACACGGACTTAAAAATCTGAAAAATGCTTCGACAATTCAGTCAGGTCAGATGGATCTGTCAGGTGTAAAACTTATCTGGAACTTCCCTCAGACACAGACACTTGGCTTTGAATATCTCGCCGGCCATGTCCTTGCTCCAAATGCGGACATAAAAATATCAGGCGGTTGTTTTGAGGGCGGTTATATAGCTGAAAATATTTCCTGCTGCACAGCAGAAGGACATTTTTATCCTTACGGCGAAGTTCCTCATGACCAGGGCACTCCTACTCCCGCAACAACTGCACCAACAGCAAAACCGACGGTCAAACCAACCGTTAAGCCAACGGCTACTCCAACCGTAAAACCGACCGTTACTCCAACTGTTAAACCTACGGCTACTCCGACTGTTAAACCTACTGTTACTCCAACTGTTAAACCGACAGCTACTCCTACTGTTAAACCTACTGTTACTCCAACCGTTAAACCTACTGTTACTCCAACTGTCAAACCAACGGCTAAGCC
>JBNMLR010000017.1:0-15923 GCA_050874945.1 Butyribacter sp.
GCTTAGTACTGTTACGAGTGACAGGTAGCGAAAGCGTGCCTGCGTTAGTATTTGTTATAGCTGCACAATCAACACAACCTATAATTAATTTCGCAAATACCTATTACATAAATTATGCGAAAGGATTTACACTATGAAAAACATTTATTTAAAAAAAGTATTCTGCGGTGCACTCGCAGCAGGTGTTGCCATCTCAGGCTTAAATGCTCCCGTGCAGGCAGACGCAAAAACAACTTCAACGAAAAGCATAGACAATATGTCTGTAATCTCAAGAGTTGTCTCAGGCAACAACGACGGACTTCTCCGCTATTCATATGTTGACGAAAACGGCAAAAAGATTGATTTTGACGGTTCTTCCGCTTCTGTTTCTTCATCGAGAAAACAGGCAACTTCCGTTCCGTCATCATATGACCTTAGAAATTACGGACAGACGACTTCCATCAAAGACCAGGGTGTTACGGGAAGCTGCTGGGCTTTTGCAGCCGTAAAAGCGATGGAGTCAAACTCTATCTTAAACGGACTTAACACAAGCGATACCGCTGACTTTTCAGAGAGCCACCTCGCATGGTATTCATACAACCCTATTTCAAACACACAAAGCTCTATGTATGGTGACGGCTGTTCCATCAAAGGAACCGATATTCCATCAGGAATTTATAACCCGTTTGGACAGGGACAGACTTTAAACGCTTACGATGCAGGCGGAAATGCACTTTCTGCAATCTTTACTCTTGCGACATGGTCAGGTGCCGAAAAAGAGGAGGCTGCTCCGTTTAGTGCCGATACAACGGAGAAAGAGCAGGAAATGATAGATACCATGACGGCAAACGGTGAATCTTTAAGATATGACTCATATGTGCATCTCCAGAATGCAGATTGTCTTGACTATACTACAAGAAGCAATATTAAAAAAGCCATAATGAACCAGGGTGCATTAAATGTATCACTCTACTATGATGCGGCAGGCTTTGAGACAAACACCAATTCCGGCAAATCTTATTATCAGACTACATACACGGGAAATATCGCAAAACAGGCTGCAAACCACTGTGTAACCATTATCGGCTGGGATGACAATTATTCAAAAAACAACTTCAAAGAGGGCAGCCAGCCATCATCAAACGGAGCGTGGCTTATAGCTAACAGCTACGGAACTGAGTACAATGACGGCGGATATTTCTGGCTTTCATACGAAGAACCATCAATAAGCGATATTTATACAATGGCAGTTGAACCTACGGCAAACTATGAAAACATATATCAGTATGACGGAAACGGCTGGTCTGATGCAGTAAGTATTCCGGGAAATGATTTTACGGGTGCAAATGTCTTTACAAGCAGTTCATCATTTGAGGAGACATTAAATGCCGTTTCATTCTACACGATAAGTGACAATCAGAAATACACGATTAAAATTTATAAAAACCTCACCGGAAGCACTCCTGACACAGGTACTTTAGCAAGTGCCTGCACCGTATCAGGTACGGCAGATTACAGTGGTTATCACACCATAAAACTTCCAACAAGCTGCACTCTTTCTCCGGGAAGTAAATTTGCCGTTGCAATCACATATAAATATGATGCTTCAACAAAAAATCAGGCTTATATCCCTATTGAGGGAAGAAGCGAGTTAAACAGCGGTGTGCTTTACTCTTATGCCAGCGAACCGGGACAGAGTTATCTCTACAATGATAATTCATGGATAGACTGTGCAACATACGATGACAGAACTTTAAACAATATTCCGATAAAAGCATTTACTTCAAACGGTATTGCTGCTACAAATACTAAAGTTTCTTTCTCAAAGAAATCCGTAAAAATCGGAAAAGGAGAAACTTATACACTTAAAGCAAAACTTTCAACAAAAACAGACAGTTCAAGTATAAGCTACAAGAGCAGCAACAACAAAGTTGTCTCAGTAAATAAGACTACAGGTAAGATTAAAGGACTTTCTAAGGGAAGCGCACGCATTACCGCAATATCAAATGACGGAAACATTGCAACTTACTCAGTTAATGTTTATAAGGCACCAAAGCGTATTTCAAGCCGTCCTTATAAGAGAAAGACAGTGCGCCGCGGTCATTCCTTTACGGTCAAAGTCAGATTTTCAAAAGGTTATTACAGTAAAAAGATTAAATTCTCATCTTCAAGAAAATCTGTTGCTACCGTAAATTCAAAAGGAAAAGTAAAAGCAAAAAGACGCGGCAGGACAACTATCACATTAAAGTCATTTAACGGCAAAAAAGCATATGTACGCGTAACAGTCAGGTAAAAAGGGCACCGCCTGCGCTAGTGCCCCAGCAGGAATTTCTCCGAAATTCTTGTTGGTACACCACTACATTACAGCAATTTACTATTCCGTAAAAATGGCAAAACGCTACATTACAGCAATTTACTATACATAAAAAAAGAAGGAATAGATATTTAATTTACCTATTCCTTCTTTTTTATTTCTTCTTTTTTCAACGCTTTTGCAAAAAACTCAGGACACATATCAAGCAGTGTCGAACCTCCCTCATCTTTTCTGAACAGGTCCAGTATCGGTTTCATGACACGCTCAAATTCCTGCGGTTTCTTTGACAGCCTTAATATCTCAGCCGTATTTACCGCATCAGCAAGTGCAGTATGCTGTGCCCCTTTAAAATCATAATCAGCCGATGATACCGCCTGCTTAAGTTTAATCCTCTTGTCTATTCCGAGCAGCCTGCTATACTCTTCCTGAAAATCAATCCAGTTCTTCTCCATCTTTCTGAGTGTCTCCGACTGATATTCCTTAAATGCCGACTCTGTCTGAAACTGTCTTATGTCTGCCATGCTCCATGAATAAAATGTCACGGCACCGCCACCTATCCACTGTTCAAAATCCTGCATTGCATCTTTAAACCTCGGCGCACCCACAAGTTTTTCATCCGTTATCCCGGTCAGTTTGATTATGTGAGAATCCATCTTACCGTAGTCAGGCATGACATAAGACTGATACCTGTCAACCTCATTAAAATCATCATCCATCTTAACGGCTCCGATTTCAATAAGCTCATTTGCCAGTTTCTTATCATCCCTGTACTGTTTTTTTATCTTGTTCATCTCAAGATCTATCATTATATGTTTCAACTTTCCACCTCCTTATGCGGTATTTTAAAATTCTTTAATTATGTTAAATTAACTTGTTGTTCATGTCAATCAGATTACCGCAGACAGCATCTAAATTGACTTATCCTTTATTTTATGGTATAATTTTAATTGTAGCGTTTTGTATAGATTGGTGTAATACCAGTCTTTTTTGAAAGGAACAGGTGAAACATGAGTCAAGCAGATATTAGAAAAGTAAAATCTTCGGTTGATAAAAATGTCGGAAACAGAGTTAAAATCCGTGCCAACCGTGGAAGACATAAGATTGATATTACAGAGGGTGTTATCAGCGAGACTTATCCAAGCATCTTCCTTGTTGAAGTCGAAAACAAATTAGATGATACGGTACAGACAGTATCTTTCAGCTATACAGATGTCTTAACCAAAGATGTCCAAATGCAGCTTATTTGATCTGTCCGATACACATAGGATATAAAGGCTGTCCATATAGGACAGCTTTTAATTTTTACATTTCCATTTCTATCTTAGTTCCAAATCCTTCTTCTGAAGTTATCTTTAAATTTCCTCCGATTTCTTTTATTGAATGATTTATGACATCCATTCCAACACCTCTTCCCGAATAATCATTAGGAATATCTGTTGTGCTTATACCATTCACCAATAAAAGTTCCATTATTTCTTCTCTTTTATATTCTTCCGGTTTCTTCTTTAATATACCTATTTTCTGAGCCGAGTCGAGGACTTTCCTGCTGTTTATGCCTGCGCCGTCATCTTCAACCGTTATCTTTATATTTTCATTTTTCTTCTCAAAATTAAGTTTTATAAGACCTACCGGTGATTTGCCAAACTTTTCTCTGGTTTCTAAATCTTCAATACCGTGGTCAACTGAATTTCTTATCATATGGATAAGTGCGGTTGAGATTTTATCACGCTTATACTTGTCTATCATAATATCCTCACCCTTAACTAAAAGGCGGACATTTTTATGTAAAGCCGCAGCCATCTCATCGACAAGAATTTCCATCTTTTCCGCCACAGCAGTAAAATCACCTTTTGTAAATCCTTTGGTGACCTTGCTAAGTTCTCTGTTTATGGCAATAAGACTGCTTATCTCAGGTATGGCAAGTTCATAGTTTTCCATGTCTGAAACCCTCTCAAGCTTTTTTATCACACTACCCATTTTTGTGATATTAAGCTGCATTGTGTTCAGGTCTGACTTTTTTATTACTATGACTCCGTTTAAATCCTTATTTTCATATTTTACTACCTTTTTTTCTTCTCTATCCGTTGTTTCTGCCGCAGGCTGTGCCCCCGGAATATAATATATCTGTCTTTTCTTTTTTTCCTTTTTATCAGCCGTCTTTTTGCCTGTTATCTGAGACTCATCAAGTTCATATTGTTCCTTAAGGTTGTCTACATACTCTGATATGCTTCTAGACAATTCTTCCGGGACTTTTTCAAGAACTTCTCCCTGAGGGATTTTTTCAAGCTCCTGCTCAACGAAATCCACATACCCGCAGAATACACTGTCAAAGCGTTTTGTATCCTCAATAACCTTAGGACCATTTCTAAAACAGTACAATAATCTTTCAAATTTTTTGCTGAGTGCAGCTATTCCGTCAAACAACATCATCGTGGCATCAGCTTTTATCGTATGGACAGCACGAAAAACTTCCTGTATAAGTTCCTGACCATACTTATCTTTGCCGATATAATCCGAAAAATCTTTTTTTAATTCTTCTACAAGCCTTGAACTTTCTTCGTAAAATATCCCCATCATAGAGTCCATTGCTTCTTCCTCCTGCCTGCATATAAATCTTATATGTACCGTATTTATGTCTCTCCTGTTTTTCTTACAGATCACAGGACAACTGATTTTGAATCTTGCTGAATATATCTATTATATCAGGGTCAAACCTCTTGCCGGCTTCACTCTTTATTATCTTAACACTCTCTTCACGCGTATATGCGTCCCTGTAGCTTCTTTTTGCGGTTAATGCCATAAATGTATCGATAACTGCAACTATCCTCGCAGAGAGAGGTATATCCGACCCTGAAAGCCCCTCAGGATAACCTGTTCCATCCCAGTTCTCATGATGGTATTTTGCAATCTCAACTGCCATCTCAAGATAACCGTTTTTATTTTTGTCAGTATTTATCTTTTGCAAATACTCTGCTCCGACCACCGTATGACGCCTTATACATTCCAGTTCTTCGTCAGTAAGAGGTGTACTCTTATATGCCACTGCATCATTTACGGAAAGCATACCTATATCATGAAGCAGAGAAGCCGTCTCTATCTCATCCACAAAAGCACTCGATATTACTTTATCAAACTTAGGTGAAAACTGAAGACCTATTGCAAGCATTCTGCTGTTCGCCGAAACTCTGTCGATTCCTCTCTCATAAATGTTGGCACGCATTTTTAAGATTTCTGCAAGTGCCACAAGTACATTTTTCTGTTCTTCATTAACTCTCGTTATCTGCTCATTAACAACCTGATGAAGTTTCTTGTTATATGACTCCATCTCCTGCTGCATTTTATATATTTTCAGATGTGTATTTAATCTTAATGTTACTTCCTCTTTTTCAAAAGGCTTCGCTATATAATCAACTGCTCCAAGTTTAAACCCTTTTATCTTATCTTCAACAGAATCAAGTGCCGAGATAAATATAATCGGAATATCCCTGGTTTTTATGTCAGCTTTCAGCATGGCACAAAATTCAAATCCATCCGTGTCGGGCATGGATATATCCAGTAATATAAGCTGTGGTGTCTTTCTTTCTATTGCCGTCTGTGCCTGTTTAACATTTGTGACCGGTCTTGGAATACATCCGGTCTGCTTTATCATTTCAGAAAGAATAACAAGATTAGTAGATACATCATCCACTATCAGTATATTTGGCTGTTCATTCACATGTATGTTCAATGCCACGCTAAATCACCGCCTTTCCAACTGTAATCTAAACTCCTCTATAGCCTCTTTGAGAACATTATAATCATTTAAAGCTGCCTCATGGTCGCCTTTTCTGACCGTCATCTGAAGTCTGAACGCCTTTCTCTTTAAATTCATAGGGTCATCAGCCACAAGCGTTTTTATGGTGTCCGCAAAGCCGTTTGCCTTGTTCCAGTTTTCCATTTCGATACAGAGGACAAGCTTTTCACAAGTATTGGTAATCGCTTTCATATTTTCATCTGAGCCGAGTTTATATAATTTATTTTCTGTTTCCTCCGGCTCAGCCGACAAAGCGTCTCCATAATTAAATGAATACTCTTTCTTTTCTGTCTCACTCTCGTCATTCACGGTACTGTTTTCAGACTCTTGCGATACAACTTTTTTCACTTTTATCGAAAATGAGAATGTACTTCCCTTTCCCTTTTCACTCTCAACATTTATGTCTCCGCCCATCATCTCAACAAGACTTTTGACGATGCTCAGCCCAAGACCCGTACCGCCGAATTTTCTTGTGATGGACGCATCTACCTGTGAAAAACTTTTAAAAAGTTTGTCCCTCTCTTTGTCTGATATTCCTATACCCGTGTCTGTAACCATGAAAAAGAGTTCCAGTTCATCACCTGTCTCAACACTTTTTACAACATTAAGAGTTATCTGACCCAGTGATGTAAATTTTATGGAATTGGATAACAGATTGTTTAAAACCTGAGTCACTCTAAGCTCATCACCTATAAGAACCTCCGGTATATCCTCACCGACATTACAGATAAGCTTAAGTCCTTTTGACTCTGCCTGTGGTCTGTTTACCTTCACGACATTATCCATCATACGATAAAAATTAAAATCAGTGTATTCTATCGTAAACTTACCGGCCTGCAATTTTGAAAAATCAAGAATATTGTTTATGATCTTTATCATATTTCTGCAGCATTGCTCTATAAGTTCTACATTTTCACGCTGTTCAGAATCAAGCTCAGTGTCAAGAAGATTTTGTGCAAGTCCGAGAACACCGTTTACGGGTGTCCTAAGTTCATGTGTCACATTTGCAACCATCTCATTTCGTTCCTTATGGCTCTCCTCAACTTCTATCTGTGCAGTCCTTAATTCCTTTTTTACTTCTTTCTGCTGCACTATATCATGTATAATACAGAAACCATAGCTTCCCATGTCTTCTTTAAGCCTTACAAGATATGCAACGACTGAAAAACAGGTCTGATTTTTTCTGTATGCCACAGTTTCAAAGCTCTCACCGTATTTGTGACCTCTAATGTCTATACAGCCCTCCTTTACCGTCATGCAGGTTTTAAATATATCCTGCATATGTATAGTCTCATCCATATCACATCCAAGATTTCTGCACACTGCATCATTTTTTTCACAGACTGTGCCGTCTGCGTCAAAAAAAAGTATCATATCGTTCGTCTGGCTGAACAATGCTTTATATCTGTCTGAGCCTGCCTTATATTCTTCATTCACACCGGACACCTCCATTATAGCAGCAGCCCTCATATATTAAATGAAGGCAGCTCATAAACTGTCATGCAAAAAAACTGTAACTATTTATTTGCACCACAGCAATATTTATATTTTTTACCACTTCCGCAAGGACATGGGTCATTTCTTCCGACTTTCTTGTTTTTAACAATAGTCCCTGACTTCTTCTGCTCACGGTAAAGCTCCTTACGCTTTTCTACTGAGAGAAGTGTGTTCCACTGTGGAAGTTCATATAACCACTCTGCTTTTGCTTCAACCATGTTGTAGTAAAGTTTCTCAAGGTCTATGTCAAGCTTAACTACCGTATCAGCAGTCATATCCTCGATAGGATTTGGCTCTTTAAGACTTTCATTTATGCCGTCTAAAAATCCAACCATATAGTTTAATTCCATGCCGTATTTTTCTGCAAGTTCCTTAACCGTTCCCGTAACTATATCTGATGGATTTGCAAGGAGCTTTTCATATACGGCTTTCTCCTCTTTGAAATATTTATCCCAAATTGCCTTTCCTGCTTTTGAATTAATCTCTACGCCATATGCGTATTCTCTCCAATCCTGTAATAATCCCATAATAATTCCTTTCCTGTTTTCTTTGTTCTTTACTAAGGGACATTATACCATACATCCATCCGCAAGGTCAACGAAACCACAGCTATTTTTACAAAGTAAAAGAGAGACTGCAAAGACTGCAATCTCTCTTTTGGAGAAGGTATTTTTGTTACTTATGGGGTGTAGCAAAAACTATATAATGTATTGGGGTTTACGATTATTAGTATAACAGGTTGTGCAAATAAGTGTGCATAAACTTAGTATCTTTTTTCAAGAATTTTTTGTGCATATTTACTATACTTTTTGCCTGATTATCATTTTTGTCAATTTTGTGCCATTTTGTGTCTTTTCCATTGTGCATATTTACTATATGATATAATATCGTTTTTTTGACAGTACCACAGGATAAACTAAATTTTTTACAGACTGTCAGGTTCTACATCAACAGCTTCGGCATCTGCCTCTTTCTTTTCAAGCACAACTCCGTCCGGCTCAAATAATGCTTCAAATTCTTCTCTGTCTATTCTTTCTTTCTCAAGAAGAAGTTTTGCACATTTATGAAGTACATCTATATGTTCCTCAAGTATTGATTTTGCCTGTGCGTATGCATCATCTATTATTGCTTTCACTTCGTTGTCGATCGTCTTTGCAACATCTTCACTGTAATCTCTGCTGGTGCGTCCAAAGTCCCTGCCTATAAATACTTCATCTTCATCGGCATAATTTATCATACCGACATTTTCCGAAAAGCCGTATTTTGTAACCATTGCCTTAGCCGTGCTTGTCGCCTGTTTTATATCCTGTGACGCACCTGTTGTTATGTCATCAAATATAAGCGACTCCGCAATTCTTCCGCCAAGACTTGCAATTATGTCCTGCTTCATCTTTCCCTTTGTCATAAAAGTCTCATCACGCTCAGGGAGTGGCATCGTATAACCTGCTGCCCCTGAACCCGTAGGTATTATTGACACCATATGAACCGGTCCCACATCAGGAAGTACATGGAAAAGTATTGCGTGACCTGCCTCATGGTAAGCCGTAATCTTCTGGTCTTTCTCAGAGATTATCTTACTCTTTTTCTCCTTGCCTATTCCTATCTTGATAAATGATTTGCTTATATCTTCCTGTTCAATGAACTTTCTGCCCTCTTTTGCACAGGCGATAGCTGACTCGTTCAAAAGGTTTTCAAGGTCAGCACCCGTAAATCCTACAGTCGTGCGCGCTATCTTTTTAAGGTCGACATTGTCCCCAAGAGGCTTTCCCTTTGCATGAACCTCAAGGATTTCTTCTCGTCCTCTTACATCAGGTCTGCCGACAGTAACCTTTCTGTCAAATCTTCCCGGTCTTAAGATGGCAGGGTCGAGTATGTCAACACGGTTTGTAGCCGCCATAACGATAATTCCCTCGTTTACTCCAAATCCGTCCATCTCAACAAGCATCTGGTTAAGTGTCTGCTCACGCTCATCATGACCGCCGCCAAGACCTGAACCTCTCTTTCTTGCAACGGCATCTATCTCGTCGATAAACACGATACAAGGTGCATTTTTCTTTGCTTCCGCAAACATATCTCTTACTCTCGATGCTCCGACACCGACAAACATTTCCACGAAATCTGAACCTGAAAGGCTGAAAAACGGTACTCCTGCCTCTCCTGCCACTGCTTTTGCAAGAAGTGTCTTACCTGTTCCCGGAGGTCCCACAAGAAGTATTCCTTTAGGGATTCTCGCTCCTACATCCGTATATCTTCCCGGATTTGCAAGGAAATCGACTATCTCCTCAAGTTCTTCCTTTTCCTCCTTAAGACCTGCAACATCCTTAAATCTCTTTGCGTGCGGGTCCTCAGGGTCTATTCTTCTTGCTCTGCTCTTTCCAAAATTCATCATCTTTGAATTTCCGCCGCCCGAATTTGCCGACTGCGCTGACAAAAATGAAAACAGTAAAAATATTGCAATAAGACCAAGACCATAAGGAAGAAGTGTCGTCAATACCCATGATGTCTTTTTTACATCACCGAGTTTATATGACACATTCCACTGGTCTAAAAGCTCCTGCACATCTTTTACATCTGATACATAAAAATCAACGCTTTTTCCTGATTTTAATCTGACTACAACCTCACCTGTCGGTATCTCCTGATTCTGGCTTATCGAAGCACTCGTGACATTACCGTTGCCGAGGTCTTTTTTAAGATTGGCGATACTATAAGAATCACTGGAACTGTTCTCTATATTGCCTGAAAAATAAACTGCACAAAAAATCACAGCCAGAACAAGCAAATAAAAACCGATTCCACTCATCTTCATCTGTTTCTTCATGAATTGTCTCCTCTACCTTTTATTTGTTGTTGGTGTCAAAACATTCGACACCAACTGATGCAATATATCAATATATTTTCTCTGACTCCTGCATCATTTTATTCCTCAACGAAATCCAAAACCCCGATATAAGGAAGATTTCGATATTTCTGGGCATAATCAAGTCCAAATCCGACAACAAACGCATCAGGTATCGTAAAGCCCGTGTAATCCACATGAACTTCCGTCTCGCGTCTGTCCGGCTTATCAAGCAACGTGCAAAGTTTAAGACTTGCAGGGTTTCTTCCCTCAAGCATTTTCTTTGTCATGCTGAGTGTGTTTCCTGAGTCTATTATGTCCTCGACTATAAGGCAATGAAGTCCGTCTATATCTTCATCGAGATCCTTATTTATCTTCAGTTTACCTGAGCTTTTTGTCTCATTTCCATAGCTTGAAGCTGACATAAAATCAATGGTCACAGGTACCGTAAGTCTTTTTGCCAGTTCACAGCAAAAGAAGATACTGCCTTTAAGTATGCAGATAAGGTGAATTGACTTTCCCTCATAATCTTTGCTTATCCTGGCTGCCATCTCCCCGATTTTTTTATTCAGAACTTCTTCTGAATACATAACACTAATTTCTTCCTTCATGATTTCCGCCTTTCTCTAATAAATGCTCGCACAAAGCACTTTTTTAGTATTTTCATCAATGTAATAATATGCACTGCATCTCGCAAGCTCCGGAATCCACAAAATGTGACTTCCATCTGCAAGTACAAGTATATCTTTTCTCTCATCAGCCGGCACTTTGCTGTCTATAAGCACCCTGCTCAGCTTTTTCTTAGCTCCATCCGTTCTAAGCCACAGATAATCCCCCTCTTTAGGGTATCTCAACTTAGGCATATTTTTTATCTTAGCATAATCGAACCATTTCGTACAGTCATTTTTTTTGATAATGTCTGTCATTAAATTATTTTCTTCTAAATGGAAACGAATCGTATGACTTGTATTATTGGTAAATGTAACATTGTACTCCTGTCCCTCGGATATTCTTTCTTCATATATCTCCTGCGGACTATGTGAACTGTGATACCATTTGTCCTTGTGAGACATAAGCACACAGTCATAATATTTTGCAACTATTATATCGTAAGGGAGGTCTATCTTTCTCCCCGTCTGACCGTTTAACAGCCTCATAAGAGAGTCTATATGCCTTGCGGTTATATCCTTTCTCCTGCCTGACATAAACTCTATCATACGCATGAAAATCTCCCTTTGCAATACGATATGCAGCTTTTTCATCTCATCAAGTCCTGCTCTTATCTCTTTCGGGTATGACTCTTTACACACTATGACTTTGTCCCACACTGCATCGGTCTGTATATCGATAAACTCCGCAACATCCTGAAGATATGACGCTGTTTTTGCGATATGACTTACTGTCTCTTTTTGCAGATTTTCCTGAAGATAAGGTATAAGATGGTGTCTTATCTGATTTCTCGCATATTCATCCTCATTATTTGTGGAATCGATGCAGTAATCCTGACCGCTCTCATCGAGATAATCAAGTATCTCCTGCTTTTTTACAGAGAGCAGCGGTCTTATGATAAAGCCGTTCTTTGCTTTCATACCGCCAAGACCCCTGAATCCGCTCCCTCTTATAAGCTGAAACAATACCGTTTCTGCCTGGTCATCCTGATGATGTGCCACGGCTATCTTATTAAACCCAAGCTCCTTACGCATCTTTTCAAAACATTCATAGCGGTACACTCTGCCCGCTTCTTCCTCAGTCATCGACAATTCATCTGCCATCTGTGGAATGTCCTTATAAAAAACTCTATACGGTACATTTTCTCTTTTGCAGAGTTCTTCAACAAAATGCTGGTCATTTCCGGCTTCACTGCCTCTTATTCCGTGGTTTACATGAACAAAACACAATTTCAGATCATATTCTTTTTGTATGTGTATCAGATATAAAAACAAAAACACGGAATCCGCACCGCCCGACAATCCTGCCACGATACCATCATTTTTTTCTATCAGGCCGTTATCATCACAAAATGATTTTACCCTTTTGTAAATATATTTATTCATCGTCTAGTTCTCCCATACTCCGGCGACTATAACACTCATATCATCAGACACGGCTCCATCATTCCTGCTCACCGCTTCATCAACGATAGCCTGAGCCATATCTCCCGGATTGACAATTTCTATCTGTTTAATAAATTTTTCTAAATTGTATCTTTCCTGTGAAAACATATCCGCAACACCGTCTGTCATCATTATAACATAATCTCCCGGATACAGGCTCATCTTGCCTACATAAGGCTCTGCATCAGATACCACGCCCATCGGCAATGACTGACCCTCTATGCAGTACATCTTTCCATTATTAAGCACATATGTACCCACAGCACCGTTTTTCAAAAAACTGCACTCTCCCTTATACAGATTTATAAGCGAAATGTCAAGTGTTGCATAATTTTCAAATTCCTGGTCAGACATATACAGAGAGTTTATAAGCCTTATCGCCGAGGTCTGCGAAAAGCCTGCCTCCGACATCTGTTCAAGAAGTTCTATCACATTTTTACTGTCATCAAACGCACTTGTCCCACTTCCCATTCCGTCTGACAATGCCATCAAAAGCTCACCGCTCGGAAGATTTATCATTGAAAAAGTATCCCCGGACACCGTCTGGTCATCTTTTGTTAGCCTTGCAACTCCCGTGAGCACCTTATATTTTGTCTCCTCCACAAAAATATATTCGCCAAACTCTGTATCTATGACCTTTCTTGAAGCATCTGACGGTTTAAGCCTTTTCTGCATGATATTGCTCATTATCTTAGATAACTCCGTCGCAGTCACAAGCCTGCCTTTAACAGTCCTCGCATTCATGATTATCTCTATCTGCCCGTCCTGTTTTTCATAGGCATATATATTTTTACATATAACCCTTTTCTTTCTAAACTCTTTTTCAAAAGCTTCTTCAAGCTCTATTGAAAGCCGCTGCATTCTCGGTAAACTGTCAAGCATATTTTTCACCGCCGCACTTATCTCTCTCATCTGGCTTGCGACAGCCTTTCTGCTCTGTTTTACCCTGTTTCTGTACCCCATAATATTTCTTGCTATATAGAGATTTTGGTTTGCCTCCTCCAAAAATCTGTCACAGTGAATACACTCCCTCGCAAACTCAACAGGCATCTGTTCAAGCGTTATGCAGCCGTCAGGTGATACACTAAGTGTCTTAAACTTCTCCGGTCTGCATATAGCCGTCTGCCCTGAACACTCCTCATATTTTTCACATCTGGTGCACACATTTTCTGACATTTCCCTGAAAATCTTTCTTATGTCACGGCTCTCTATATACCTGTTTTCTTCCGTCCCGTCTGACATCATTACGGAAATCCTGTCAAAAACGTGTGAAAAGTCATTGAGCCTGTTTCCTATTATATTTTCATATTCTTTATCTCCGGAATTTTTCCCGCCTTTAATGTAACCGGCTATCTCGCTAAACAGCTTCGTGAGTGACAGTACAAGACCTGTCCCAAACATAAGCAGGGCTATGTCATACTCATTGTATGGAAACATATACAGCTTTAGTCCGCCATAAATAAGAAATGTTACCGCCGCGATAAGTGCCGCATGAATCGTCTTTATATGTATTCTCTGTCTTTCCAGCGTATCGTATATAAGAAGCATCGACAATATGACCATACTCCCGCACAATGCCATTTCCATAGGGAGTCCCGAAAACATCCCTGCGATAACACAAAATGCCAGAAGAAGTCTCGCCTTAGCCTTTTCAAACACTGCGGCAAAATATGCAACTCCGAGTACACACATACCACATATTCCAACCTGACCTGCAAAAAAACCTATTATCATCTGCAAAAAAAGTTTTTTCCCAATATACTTCATTATACTCTCCTTTTCAGCCTATCGGCAAATTTGATAAAAGAAAGTATATATAATCAAATTGGCATATTTTGTCAAAACTCAACCTCAAAAAAAGAACTGTTTTATTATGAAGTAAAATCATAAAATAAACAGCCCTTAATATGTCATTTTAATGTTTCGCAATCTCAACTCACTTTGAATCGTCAGGTTCAAAGATAACCTCACCCTTATATACCAGACCCAGACGCTCTCTCGCAATCTGCTCTACATACTCGTCCGTGTCTACATACCTCTCAAACTCTTTGAGATCTTCCTTGCGTTCATCAACACTTTTCTTCTCTTTTTTGAGTTCTGAAATCTGGGATTTGTACTCTTTGCACTTTGCATCTAATGATGACTTATGATAAAGAACAGTAAAACAAAGCACTGCACACAATACAATAATCCCTGCGATCGTAAATTTATTCATATGTTTTTTATGACCATAATGCTGACGTGCCACGTTATCACCATCCTTTCTGCAAACGCCTGTTCTAAAGGCTTCTGCGACTTTTAAATATGTTCCTATCATACACCTTTTTTATGATTTTTTCAATAATTTTCTTTGTCGGAGCGTATATTCCTTTTTCATATAAAATCATCCCTGCAAACAGCATAAATATGCCATACCATCTTATTATTCCTGAATTAATCCCATAAAAAATATAAAAGACGGGAATCGACAACACCATCCAGAATAAAATATCAATGATTACCTTTAAAATCATATTCTTTTTCAAAAATAACTCAAAAATCCTGACAAAACCATATAAAAACATACACGCCATGCCGCAGCAGGTACTTGCGAGCAGATACAAAACCTGTCCATGTATAATCTCACTCATTGAAAAAGTCTCCCAAGAAATGATGCAGCTTTCTTACCTGTTTCCTCAACATCAGAATACGCAAAACTGTCTATCCTGCCGTCAACATCAACTTCACCTTTTTCAAGAGACAAACGGTTTACATGAAGTTCATCACCTTTTATAAGAAGAACTCCCTGTTCCGTCTCTAAATACACTTCCTTTGCATCAAACGAAAGCACATCCCTGACCCCTGACATAACAGCCGACTTTCGTGCATTCAGATACACCTTATGTACTCCCTTTGTTACGCTGCCCTGCCTCTGTAAACTTTTCTCTTCCAAAAAAACACCCTCCTTGCATCTGTTTATAAATCAATATATGCCGGAGAGTGTTTTTTATTACAACATTTTGTAAAGCTCTTTTGCCGCTTCCTTATTATATGTTTCCTCGATGCTAAGCACCTCTACTTTAACCTGCTTATCGCCAAAACTTATCTCGATGATGTCTCCCGGTTTAACATTTAAGGACGCCTTTGCAACCTTTCCGTTTACCGTAATCCTGCCGGCATCACACGCTTCATTTGCGACCGGTCTTCTTTTTATAAGTCTTGAAACCTTTAAATATTTATCTAATCTCATGTTATATTCCATTTCTGCACACATTTTTTTGTATATCCGGTTTGTGCCAGGTGTGCACAGACACAAATCGCAAGTGTTAAAAAATATATTTTCTAAATTTTAAGAAAAAGGGCGGGTTTAAGTACAACGAAAATCAAATGTTTGATATATTGGATAAC
>JBNMLR010000018.1:0-13763 GCA_050874945.1 Butyribacter sp.
ATAAAGTAGTGTATGATGATAAGAGCAAAAAATTTACCGGTGAAAAAGTGGCAGATACTAAACTTATGTCAGAAGCGGCTGAAACATTTTTAGACAGGAACAAAGCAAAAAATTCTGCGGACGGAAAAAACAAGCCGATAGCAGCTTTAAAGAATGTAACATTTGCATATGAAAATGAAAATATTCTCAAAAATTTCAGTATGGAGATAAAAAAAGGAAAAATAACAGGACTTCACGGAGTGAGCGGCTGCGGCAAATCCACAATACTTAAACTCCTTATGCGTTTTTGGGATGCAGACAGTGGAGAAGTTGAGATTTCAGGAAAGAATGTAAAAGGGATTTCAACAAAAAAACTCAGGGATTTTGAGAGTTTTGTAACACAGGAAACAGATATATTTCATGATACAATAGCCGCAAACATAGGCATTGCGAAAATTGGAGCGACAAGGGAAGAAATCATGGCTGCGGCAAAAAAGCATCACTTCACGATTTTATAATGAGCCTGCCTGACGGATATGATACACAGGTCGGAGAGCTTGGAGACACATTGTCGGGCGGTGAGAAACAGCGGATAGGTATTGCGAGAGCATTTCTTCACGATGCACCATTGCTTTTGATGGATGAGCCGACGAGCAATCTTGATTCGCTCAATGAGGGAGTGATATTAAAAGCGGTAAAAGAGGAGGGAAAGGATAAAAATAAGACGGTAGTGCTTGTATCGCATAGAAAATCCACAATGGGAGTTGCGGACGAAGTGGTGGAATTGTGATTTTTTTAAATTTTACAAAAATTTTTCCATATCATGGTAACAGATTTTACCTCCGTGTTTTATAGTCAATGTGTTTGATTTTGATTGATTATAGAATACGGAGGTAAATTTATGCTCAGAAAAAAGAGAAGATTGGCATTATGGCTTTCTGTGATTATGACAGTAATGTCTGTACTGCCACAGAGCCAGACAGCGAAAGCTGCCGAAACGATTTTTAATGAAAAAGGGTATGAAATTGACAGCGAAAATGCAACGCAGAATAATGTTGCCATGCAGAACGATACGGCACAGACGTATGCTGCAGATTTACAGGAAAAAGCAGATAAAAATATAGAAATTGACTATGCCAAGTGGATAAACGGTATTGACATAGGGGATGATGTGAATTTTAAGAGCATGGGCGGTGCAGATGAAACCGCATATATGACGGAATACAATGCAAGTGTTTCGACTAAGGGTGCAATCTCTCCGATAAGTGCATATACATCAAAGACAGGCACAACTTACAACATTTATTCAAAGGGAATGGGATGTACAAATGGTGAGAACTACTATTATTTTGTTTTAAATCCCGATGGAAAATATGGAGATTATAATTTCAGTCTTGAAATGAAAGGCTCAGGAACAGGGGCAAAAAACTGGGATTTATCGTACAGTACGGACGGAAAGAATTTCTCAAAAATAAGTACATTTTCGATTGATAAGGCATCGGCATTTCAGACTTTTGAAGCAGGATTTCCGGAGGAAGCCAATGCGAGCGAAAAACTTTTGGTAAAACTCTCACCAAATGGTTCTAAAAGTATAAACAACGGAAGTATCGGTTCAGGTGGAACAAATTATCTTTCTAACATAAAGATTACTGCATCACCTGCAATTTCCGACAAGGTCTGTCGCAATGTAACTTTTAAGCCGGCGGAGGGTGAAGTTGTTGCAGGACAGGAAATTGAACTTGTCTGCGAGGAAAACGGAGCAGTTATTTATTATTCAATAAATGACGGTGAATATCAGGTTTATGATAATGATAATAAGCCGGTTCTTACTTCCGAGATACTTAAAAACGGAGCTGTCGTAAAAGCAAAGGCAACAGTAGACGGAAAAGCGGACAGCGTTGTCACACAGGCATCATACACCCAGATGCAGGTAAACACCGTAAATGCGACACCAAACGGCGGAGCGGTCAAAGTGGGAAAAGAGATTGGCGTGTCATGTGATACAGAGGGTGCAAAGATAATGTATTCATCTGATAACGGACAGACATGGAGTGAATGTAAGGAAAATAAGATAGTCATAGATAAACTTCCGATTACTTACCTTGTAAAAGGTGTAAAAGACGGATGTAAGGACAGTCAGGTAGTGACTTTGAAGTTTACCGAGAGAAAAAGCGACAGATACAATATTTATTTTGGACAGCTTCATTCACATACGAGTTATTCAGACGGTGCAGGTACCTGTAAGGACGCTTACGACCACGCAAAGACAGTGCCAAACCTTGATTTCCTTGCAGTCACGGACCATTCAAATTCATTTGACAATGATACGAATGCAAGTATTTCAGACGGTTCAATGAGTTCAGAGTGGACAGAGGGAAATGCACTTGCAAAGAGTGAGACGACAGACGATTTTGTCGGACTTTTCGGTTATGAGATGACATGGTCGAACGGACTCGGTCATATCAACACATTTAACACAGAGGGATTTCAGAGCAGGTCACAGTCTGAATACTCGGCTTACAGTACGGCACTTCAGAAGTATTATGCAACATTGAAAACACAGCCGGATTCAATATCACAGTTTAACCATCCGGGTACTACATTTGGTGATTTCAGTGATTTTGCATATTATGATGATGACATTGACAAAGTTATCACTACAATAGAGGTCGGAAACGGCGAGGGAGCAATAGGAAGTTCAGGTTATTTCCCATCATATGAATATTATCAGAGAGCACTCGATAAAGGGTGGCACGTTGCTCCGACAAACAATCAGGATAATCATAAGGGATTGTGGGGAGATGCAAATACGGCGAGAAGTGTTGTACTTGCTGACAGTCTCACACAGGACAACATATACGATGCGATGAGAAATTATCGTGTGTATGCGACAGAGGACAACGATTTAAATATATATTACACACTTGACGGTTATGACATGGGTACTATCCTTGAAGAGGGACAGACCGGAAAAACAGTAGAACTTAAAGCGGATTTAAAAGATGCGACCGACGAGTCGATAGGAAAAGTTCAGGTGATAACAAACGGCGGACTTGTTCTTGATGAAAAAGATGTCACTTCAAATAATGAAACAGTGACATTTAATGTAGAAAATAATTATTCATATTATTATCTTAAGATAACGCAGAAAGACGGGGATATTGCGGTTACTGCACCTGTCTGGGTAGGTCATGTAGAAGCGGCAGGCATAAATGATATGTCCACTGACGAGGTACTTCCGGTAAAAGGCAAAGCACTCAATGTTAAACTTGACCTTTATAATAATGAGACAAGCGACCTTGAACTCACTTCGATTGATTTTAAGGTTGGGGACGAAATCGTAAAGACGGTTGACAGTTCAGAACTGACAGCAGCAGAACTTACAAAGATTGCATCAAAATCGACAGGTTCATATGATTTTGACTTTACATATGACGGAGTTGGAAGTATGCAGCTTATAGCCGAGGTTCATGCGGTGCTTAACGGTGTAAGTAAACTTTACACATCAAAACTGAAATTAAATTATGTTGTAGACAGTATGGTTACAAAAGTCATCATAGACGGAACACATTATAATGATTATGTGACAGGTTATTATGGTGCAAATATGGGTAACTTCACAAAAATAGCAGGAGATAAGAGCGTCAAAGTCCAGATAGTAAAAGATGAAATAACACCTGAAATGCTTAAGGACTGCTCACTTCTTATAATATCTGCACCTGCGAAAAAGACGGGAACTGCAAATGCGGGTGCTTACAGTGTATCTCATTTTAGTGATGAATTTATCAAAATGGTAAAAGATTATACTGATAACGGCGGCGAACTTATAACCTGCGGAATTGCGGATTATCAGGACTCAACGGACTGCCAGTCATCAACAGAGATAAATAAATTGCTCAAAGGCATAGGAGCGACTACAAGGATAAACAGTGATGAGGCATATGACACCGTAAACAATGGAGGTCAGGCATACAGACTTTATCTTAAAAATTATAATAAAAACTCAAAATATCTTAAAGATGCGGTTGCCGATACGACAGATGCAGACGGAAATGTCACATCGGAGGGTCAGAAATACAGTGCATACAGCGGTTGTACGGTTGCACTTGACAGTGATGCGGTGGCAGCAGGAAATGCAGAAGCACTTATATCGGGTTATGACACAACATATTCTATAGACTGCAAAGATGAAAATGGAAAAACGGTGAGCGGAAGTCCGACATATGTTGAAAAAGGAAACATGGTTTCACTTGCACATGAAAAACTTGACAGCGGTGCAAATGTATTTGTGGCAGGTTCAGTATTTATGTCAGACTTTGAGGTAAAAGCATCAGTTGACAACATATGGGATCTCCAGTATCTCAATAAAACCATAATGGATAACATTCTCGATGAAGTTAAGGTCAAAATGCCTGTTACTTCGATTAAAGATGTCCGTACAAACGGGGCAATGGGAGATATGTTCAGTGTAGAGGGCTATGTAACGGCAGGAACAAGCGTAAGCGGAAACACATTCTTTGATACAATCTATGTTCAGGATGATACGGCAGGAATAACAGTATTCCCTTATTCAACAAGCGGTCTTGAACTTGGAACAAAAGTAAGGATAACAGGTTATGTGGACGCATATCAGGGGGATAAGGAATTGCAGCTTATAAGCAGTGAGGTACTCGATGCGCCAAAGGTTGTAAAAGAGCCTGAAAGTCTGTCGGCAGCAGATGCGATGGACTATGAAAAATCGGGCGGAAAACTTGTAAAGGTAACAGGAACGGTAACGAGAGTAACAGAAAATACAGATGGCGGAGTATCACAGTTCTGGCTTAAGGACGAGAGCGGAAGTGAAGCAAATATATTCATAGACGGATATATCGTATCGGCATCAACAGGAAAAAATACGCTTGCGGATATAGTAAAAGAGGGCAGAAAAATAACGGCGGCAGGTCTTGTATATGCACATCCTGAGGGAGCATCAGATGAGCCGGTCATCTGCCTTAGAGTAAGAAACTGTGATGAGATAACAGCGGTTACGGAAAATCCGACAGCCGATCCGACAAAACAGCCTGAGCAAGATAACTCAACACAGTCACCAACACCTGAAGATACTAAAATACCATCATCAGACGGTAATAAAAAAGAGCCGGGAAATATAAACACACAGGAACCAACGCAGTCGCAGGAACCGGGAAGTACAAATGCGCAGGAGCCATCGCAGTCGCAGGAACCGGGAAGTACAAATACGCAGAAGCCGACACAGACAAAGACACCGGGAAGTACAAATACGCAGGAACCAACACAGACAGACACACCAAAAAATACGCAGACACCATCACGGTCTGAAAAGAAAACGAAAAAGATTACCGTATCAAAAACAAAATATACAAAAGTTTACGGCGATAAAGCGTTTAAACTTGGTGCAAAAACAACAGCAGGTGAAAAACTGGCATACAGTGTGAGCAACAAAAAAGTAATCTCAGTAGATAAAAACGGAAAAGTGACAATTAAAAAATGCGGAACGGTGGTTGTCACGATAACATCACCTGAAAGCGTAAATTATAAAAAAGCCGTAAAGAAAATAACGATAACAGTGAAACCGACAGTTGTAAAATCAGTATCCGTAAAGTCAGCAGGAAAAGGAAAACTAAACATAAAATGGAAGAAAAGCAGTCAGGCAGACGGATATATCATCAAATATATCGGAAACGGAAAGACAAAAACAAAAGATGTAAAAGCAGCTAACAAAACATCAGCAAAACTTACGGGACTTTTGGCAGGCAAAAAATATAAAGTAAGTGTATGTGCTTATGTTAAGTCTGGAAGTAAAAAGCTTTGCGGAGACTTCTCGAAGATAAAAAATGTAAAGGTAAAATAAGGAGAAACATGAGTAATAAAGTGATAAAACAGGAAACAAAAAATACAAATTCCGGTAAATCACTAAAAGCAAAAATCGGCAGCCTGGTGCTTATAGCACTGGCTGCTGTTGCTTTTGCCGGCGTGATATATTATGCAAATCTTAACCGTCCCGTATATCACAGTAGTGACACAACGGGAATTGAGTATGAAGCAGGACTTGTAAAAAAAATAGTTAATGACAATACAACAGCAGATAAAAATGATAAAAATATATTAAGAGGAAGTATGGACTTGCAAATAGAAATCCTTACGGGAAGATATAAAGGTGATGTTGTCAGTGTGACAAATCTGTTCAGTTCACTTTATAATATCAAGGTAAAGCAGGGAGATAAAATATCGATAAGGATAGACACAAGCGGAAAAAATAAATATCAGGTGTCGATATACAATTATTACAGAGTGCCGGGACTTATCACCTGTGTAGCTGTATTTATCGCAATGCTTGTGCTTATAGGCGGAAAAAAAGGTGCAAAATCGGTACTCGCACTTATATTTACAATGGTAAGTATCATATGGATACTTCTCCCACTCACGCTGAAAGGCTTTTCGGCATTGCCTGTCACGATAGCCATAATACTTGCAAGCAATTTTCTGACATTTTTCCTCGTAGACGGATTTTCCGTAAAGGCGGTAGTTGCATCACTTGGAAGTCTTAGCGGTGTGCTTGCCGGGGGTGCATTTTCACTGATATTCCAGACGGTAATGTCAGTAACGACATACCAGACAGACGAAGCAGAAACACTAATGTTAATTATGGGTGCGACAAATCTTCATATAAAAGACCTGCTTTTATGCGGAATACTTATAGCGTGTACCGGAGCCGTAATGGACGTGTCGATGAGCATAACATCAGCAATAGCAGAATTAAAAAGCGTAAATCCGTCAATGAAAGCAAAAGAATTGTTCATATCAGGAATGAATATAGGCAGGGATGCAATGGGAACAATGTCAAATACGCTCATACTTGCATTTGCAGGAAATTCATTTAACATGATGCTCATGATATATTCTTATGGGGTGAGTTTCCAGCAGTTGATGAACACAAACTTCGTTGCCGTGGAGGTGATAAGAGGGATAGCAGGAAGTGTGGGAATAATCTGCACGGTGCCGCTGGTGGCATTTATAGCGGCAAATGTGTATGCGAGGGGGAGATGAGGGAGTGAAAATGAAGAATAAACAAAACCAGAGCTTAGTGAATGTTATTTTGCTATAGATGAATATGGATTTATTTACATTTATAAACAATAAAAAGCGGTAGATATAGAAAAAAACTATAACTATCGCTTTTTGGTTCTGCCAAGTAAATAATCTACGGAAACATCATAGTAATCTGCCAGTTGAATGAAAACTTCAATAGGAATGTTGATTTTTCCTAGTTCGTATTTTGAATAGGTAGTTTGTTTTATATGAAGATATTCAGCTAATTCATTTTGGGTTTTATCGTTATCTTCACGAAGATTCCTAATATTTTCAAATACCATATGTAAACCTCACTTTTAATATGGTATAATTATAGGAAATTAGTTTTATAATATTGCAAAATAGTCGTAATACGACTATAATATTTGTATAAAGATGTTTTATGACTAGACAGATGGGAGAGTGATTTGATGAAAAGAAAAAGAATACGAAGAGTGTTGACGATTGCGATTATTATATCAATGTTTGTTACTAGCATTGATGTAGGTGTATTAGGGAAAACGGTGAATGCAGAGGAAAAAGATGTAGAGATATGGGATGGAACTATAGCAGATTCGTTTGCTGGAGGTAGTGGAACGAAATCAGATCCATATGTGATTTCGACAGCTAGTGAATTAGCTTATGTTAGTAAATGTGTAAATGATGGAGAATTTAATGAAGTTAATAAATATTATTTTTCATTGGATAGGGATATATATTTGAATAAAGTGGATCAGTATTCTAAGTGGGGAAAAGACATTGTTCCTAATAACGAATGGATTCCAATTGGAAATTCTGCAAAAAATTCATCAATTAATTTTGAGGGAAATAATTATACTATTTATGGATTGTATATAAATTCATCTAGTGATTATGTGGGATTGTTTGGTTATATTAATCGAGGGAAAATTAGTAATTTAAATATTAGATCATCATATATTGCAACATCAGGAAATTATGTTGGAGCTTTTGCAGGCGAGATTCGAGCAGGGTCATATTCATCTTCAGCGGCTATAAGTAATTGTTATTTTCAAGGAAGAATTTTAGGTAGTAAATATGTTGGTGGAATAACAGGCTATGCGGCTACTTGGCATTCTGGAGATAATGTTACCATTAGTCATTGCAAAAATTATGGAGATGTGCATGGATTTGATTCATATATTGGAGGAATAAACGGCTATTTTTACTCTGATTTTGGAACTGGTTTTTTAAAGGAATCTAGTAATTTTGGAAATGTAGAAGGTAAAGATTATGTTGGTGGAATAACAGGCGGACAATTTGTGGAAAATTCATCAGGTATTACGGTTGAGGAATGTTTTAATGGTGGAAATGTAACAGGGGAAAAGTATGTGGCAGGAATTGTAGCATTGACCAATGTTAGAGCTGGGGATGGAACAAATTATTTGAAAGATTCATATAATATTGGAGACTTAAGTTATTCTAGTTATGGTGGCGGGATTGTTGGGTTGTTAAAATCTTATTCTGGAAGAGCATATGTTTTTAATTGTTACACCATTGGAAGAAATAAAAAAGATAATAAATATTTAAGGGAAGTTGGTTGTTATGAACAATATGTCTCTAATAGCAGTAAAAGGCTATATAACTGCTATTTATTGGGAGTTGAAAAATCTTATGATGAAGGTGGTATTACATATAAATATATAACAATGAATGAATTTAAAAATCAAAATGTGTTCGAAAAGTTCGACTTTAACAATACATGGGTTATGAGTGCGTCTCTAGGACGCCCTATATTAAGAAACAATGTAGAAGAAACGGATAAGACACATAGTATTATAAAAGATTTCTCAGAATATCCATACAGAGCTGATGTACAAATGGATATGAGTATTCCTTCAAGTAAAACATGGAAAAATGTAATAGATACAGAAAGTGCGTGTAAGCAGATATCAGAAGCACTTGATGACGAAGGAATGAGAACAACAGCATATTGGTGGAAGTTAATACAGGAAGGTATTGCTTCTGTAGACAATCCGGAAGAAGTTGCTGAGATATCCTTTACTCAAAAAGATATGTACAAAGCAATTATTTTTAATTCTTTATTAAAATGTAAGGATATAGAGTTTAAGGATGAAGATATAGGAAAATCCGATGGAGAAGATACTTTGCCAAATATAGTTGTTGATCCGGATATTGCTTATGGTGGACTTAAGACAGTAAATAAAGTTACGGGAATTGTTACAAAGTGGGCAAAAACAAACGGTGAGTTATCTCTACTGGAAGATATTACATCGCAAAATTCATCTAGAAAATGGTCTACATTATCATTAAATCAGCAAGAGGATATTTTAAAAGATGTAGGTGAATTTTATGATAATATTTCAGGCTCAACCCAAATTTCGCAAGCAATAAAATTTTTGAATAAAGTAGGAACTATAGCAAAAGTATGTGATACTGTTGTTGATTGCATTGAATATATTAGTAATTATATTTATATGTATCAAATGACGGATTCGCAGAAAGAGGCAGTTTACACAATGTATCAAGTTTGTCCATCTGATAATCAAGTGTTAAAAAGTTCTTTGAAAGAAGTATATGATATACTGACAAGCAGTCAGTTAGAATTTATAGAAAGTATTACATCAGGAACATCAATGGTTGCTGGTCGGGTTGTAACTGCAACATGGTTGGATTTGTATTGGAAATCTGTAAAAGCAAAAATTGTAGCAAGCTGTCCGTATGTTATGATTTTTTGGGCAGCAATAAAAACAACAACTTTTGCGACAAATGTGTTATTGGGAACGAATGATGCAGTAGAAGCATATTATAATATGCTTGGAATGAAAGAATTTCATAGTGTAGCGCAAGCTGCTTACAACAACTTACAAGATGTGTATGTTGCCAGTGAATCAGCACAGGATGCAGAAACATATATAACAGCTACAAATATTTTATATCATTGTATTGATCAAGATTATGAATACGCTTTGAATTATTTAAAACCTTTAGATAAATCATTTGTTAATAAGGTTTCAAAGATATTTGGAAAGGATTCTTTTGATGCAACAATGAGTACCTTGAAAAATTATCAAAGCAGTGCAAGTTCAGCATATAACACATTACTGTATGCTTGGATTTATGAACTTGAAAATGATTATCCTGAAGAATATCAGAATTATAAAAAATATTTAGATAGCTATGAAAGAGAAACCGTTAAATCATACCGAATTGCATGCCCTGTTGATGTGTATATATATAATTCAGATAATCAATTGGTGGGAAAAGTTGAAAATAATGTGCCTTATGTGTATGGTAATGAAGTTACAATAGTTGTTGAAAATGATATTAAGACATTATATTTTGCAAAGGAAAGTGAAAAATATCACTTGAAATTAACAGGTACAGATATAGGCAAAATGGACATAGAAATAGAGGAATATTCTAAGGGACAAGTTGTCCGTAATGCAGAGTTTTATGATGTTCCGTTGGAAAAAGAATTAAGTTATACTCTTTCTAATGATGGAGAAATATTACAGAAAAAGGAGTATTTATTATCAAATGAAAATTCAGGAGAAACAATCAGTGCAAGTTTTGACAGTTTATTGGCAAAAGAGAAACAAAAGCATGTTTTAAAGGTGAATAATGGTGTAGC
The DNA here is from genome assembly GCA_050874945.1 of Butyribacter sp. Classification (GTDB taxonomy): domain Bacteria; phylum Bacillota; class Clostridia; order Lachnospirales; family Lachnospiraceae; genus Butyribacter. The sequence continues at coordinate 10,682 of JBNMLR010000018.1, forward strand.
ATATGAAAATGATGAAATACCGACAAAAACGATGGAAGTTTATGAGGGTCAAAAAATTCAAATTACTTCTATTGTAAATAATAAGCAGGACTTTTTAGGTTGGAAAGCAGATGATTCATCAACTGTATTTGAAGATGCAACAGCAGAAACAACATTTGTGGTTATAGGAAATACAGATGTTAGTATAACGGCATCGTATAAAAATATGGCAGATAGTTCTAATACTTCAAATCCATTTGTAACAGAAAAACCGAGTGAAACTGCATCACCGGCTCCAAGTGCATCGGTTACGTCAACACCGGGTAATTCATCGAATCCGATGCCAACAGAAACAGCGGCACCGACGGTAACTCCGAGTTCTGAAGTGACAAACATTCCGGATTCTGGGCAGATAAGCACACCAACGCCGGGTACAACTGTTTCGGCGCAACCGGATTTGACACCAACGCAAAAACCAAGTGAACCAACCACTGTTCCGAGTGCGTTAGCTACTATAGAACCAAGCGTAGTTCCGACATTACAACCGAGTGAAACAGTTTCGCCAACTCCGACTGCTACGGTTACAGCTACACCAAAGTCCGATATAATTGATAGTGATAATTCTGATAAAAACCAAACAGTTGCAAAAGGAGATACATTTGTTGGTTCTAATGGAACTGCTTTGTATAAAATAACAAAGACAGGAAAAAGTAATACGGTTAGTTATGTTCGGAATTTAAAAAAATCAAGAAAAACTGTAAAAATTCCATCAGTTGTAAAGTACAAAGGCATTGCTTATAAAGTTACTGCTATTGGAAAGAAAACATTTTATAAAGATACAAAATTAAAAAAGGTTGTGTTTGGTAAAAATATAACAAATGTTGACGCAAATGCATTTTATAAGTGCAATAAATTGAAAACACTTAAATTTAATGAAAAGTTATCAAAGATAGGAGATAATGCTTTTGCAAAATGTATTAAGTTACAATATATTGTAATTCCTAAAGGTGTTAGAAAGATTGGAAAAAGAGCTTTTTATGGATGCAAAAATCTTAAATATATTTTGATTAAAAGTAATCAATTGACTAAAAAACAAATGGGAAAGGATTCATTTGCAAAAGGATATAAAAAAATTAGGGTGAAAACTTCAAAGAAAAAGAGAAAAGTGTATTCTAGGAATATGATTCATAAAGGAAAGATGTCTTCAAAAGCAATATTTGTTGCTGGAAAGACTCCGTTAGTTGTTAAAAAATAGTATATAAAATGACTGGAATAACACTTGATTTTATTGTAAAAACCGTATATGCTAATCTTAAGAGAGAGATTTAGGAGAGATGCCTGCGAAAGCGAAGTAAAGGTAGATGGGACAGCCTACTTCCTGATTGGGGGCAAATAATAGCCATAGAAAATCGTTCGGTGTATTCCGTTCCGCTGTCCATTATATGAAATTTAGCGTCTGTTTTACAGCAGACGCTTTTTCTATATAAGGGAAGGAGATATATGCTACAAATAGATGAACTACTGGAAATGTCAGAGATGCCTTCTTGGTCAGAAATCAGTCTGAAATTATACAAGGATTTTGCAAATAAATATCTTATTCCAGTCTGTTTTCGATACTATCTTGCTAATGGCAAAGTAATTGATGTACATTTTACCGAATGGGGGATTTATCATATGTTAGGTATTCAACATATAAACGGTAAAATTTCTAATATGGATTTTTTTAATTGTATAGAAAAGGGACTTGATTTTAATGATTTTACAAGACAGAATGGTATGAGGAAAAGATTTTATGATATGAAACATCGTATTAGAGCTTTTGCCTGTGTGTATCAAATAATGAAAAATAAAGATATTTTTTATGTTACTAACAATACTGTGCCTAAGACAAGTATTATTGCTGCATATATAAAATATGGTTTAGTTGATGGAAAAGGTGTGAATATAGGTATCCGAAAAATGGATGGAAAATATGTTCCATATACAGTGCTTATTGACAGAAGTTCACATTCTACTTCTACTATTGATAAACTTGTTCCTATAAAGATTAATAAACTTGAAATATATCGAAATGGAGAAATGATTGAAAGAATAGTACATAGTTAATGGCATATTAAAAAACGGAAGTGGCATTTCTGTCTGAACTGTTACATTAACAGTTGACAAAAATTACCCCACATATTAAAATACATTTATCTATAAATGAAAAAGGCTGTGAAAAGAAAAGTATGTTACAGAAAGTATTACAGAGAACCCGTAGCGTTGCTTGATACATTATGTGTTATGGAATGTGGAAGTGACTTGTTGCTGAGAAAGGGCATATGGAATGTGGCAGAAGATGGTCTTGGAGCCGTACACTCTGAACATAATCTTATATTTATTTTATGCCGTAGGTGTAAATTAAAATGATAGTGCAGTAGCAATATAAAAGTAGGAGGTACCGGGTACGCCCGTTAAAGCGTGGCACTGTGATGGCAGTGATTGAGGTTCGCATTGTGAAGTGCGGATAAATTAAAGTGGTAACGCGGTATAATCGTCTTTAAGAATATTTCTATTCTTAAGGACTTTTTTATTTTATTGGAGGTTCAAAATGGCAGAGAAAAAGAGATTTTATTTGACAACAGCGATTGCCTACACATCGGGCAAACCGCATATCGGAAATACTTACGAGGCTGTTCTCGCAGACAGTATCGTGCGTTTTAAAAGACAGCAGGGATATGATGTCCGTTTCCAGACAGGAACAGACGAGCATGGACAAAAAATCGAGATTAAAGCTGATGAGGCAGGTGTAACGCCAAAGAAATTTGTTGATGATGTATCAGGACAGATTAAGTCAATCTGGGATTTGATGAACACATCATATGATAAATTTATCAGAACAACTGATGAATATCATGAGAAACAGGTTCAGAAGATTTTCAAGAAATTATATGAACAGGGAGATATTTATAAGGGATATTATGAGGGAATGTACTGTACGCCTTGTGAGTCATTCTTTACTGCATCACAGCTTGTAGACGGAAAGTGTCCTGACTGTGGCAGGGAATGTCAGCCTGCAAAAGAGGAGGCTTATTTCCTTAAACTCAGCAATTATGCGGACAGA
>JBNMLR010000019.1:0-13671 GCA_050874945.1 Butyribacter sp.
AACAATCCGTTCTAATGAGGTGTAAAATGGAAAATCAGTATATTATAAAAGGTGGCACCCCTCTCAAAGGTGAAGTAACAATAGGAGGTGCAAAAAACGCAGCATTAGGTATTCTTGCCGCTGCTATTATGACAGACGAAACAGTAACTATCGACAATCTTCCGGATGTCCGTGACATAAATGTATTATTACAGGCAATAGAGGGAATCGGTGCAACTGTCCAGCGTATCAACGCCCACACAGTCAAGATTAACGGTAGTACGATAGGTAATATTACCATAGATTATGATTCAATTAGAAAAATCCGTGCATCTTACTATCTTTTAGGTGCATTACTTGGAAAATACAACAAAGCACAGGTAGCTCTCCCCGGAGGATGTGACATAGGAAGCCGTCCTATCGACCAGCATTTAAAGGGATTTAGAGCACTTGGAGCAACAGTTACTATTGAACACGGTATGATAAACACATTTGCTGACTCACTCGTTGGAAATCATATATTCCTCGATGTAGTATCAGTAGGTGCAACCATAAACATCATGCTCGCATCATGTATGGCAGAGGGTCGTACAGTCATTGAAAATGCGGCAAAAGAGCCACATATCGTTGATGTTGCAAACTTCTTAAACAGCATGGGTGCCGACATAAAAGGTGCAGGTACGGACAAAATCCGTATAAAAGGTGTTAGCAGACTCCATTCAAGCGAGTATTCTATAATCCCTGACCAGATTGAAGCAGGTACTTTTATGGTCGCTGCTGCCGCAACTCACGGTGATGTGCTTATCAAAAATGTCATTCCTAAGCATTTAGAGGCAATTTCCGTTAAACTTATCGAAATCGGTGCAACTGTCGAGGAATACGATGACGCAGTCCGTGTATCTGCCGACCACCGTCTCGGACACACTCAGGTAAAGACTCTGCCATATCCGGGATTTCCTACGGATATGCAGCCGCAGATTGCCACTCTTCTCGCTCTCTCAGAGGGTACAAGTACAGTTACGGAAAGCATATTTGAAAACCGTTTCAAATATGTTGATGAACTTGCCCGCATGGGAGCTTCAATAAAAGTCGAGGGAAATGTTGCCATCATCGAAGGTGTTGAGGGCTTTACAGGTGCGGCTATTTCTGCCCCTGACCTTCGTGCCGGTGCTGCACTTGTCGTTGCCGGTCTTGTTGCAGAGGGCTACACAACTATTGATTCAATACACTTTATTGAGCGCGGTTACGAAAATTTTGAGGGCAAAATAACAGCTCTCGGTGCGTCAATGGAAAAAATTCCGGTTGATGACGAACGTGCCGTGATGAAATTTAAATTAAAAGTCGGTTAAACATATATAAGGGCAAGCATGATGCTTGCCCTTGCTTATAATGAGGGGGTGTATTAAAATCAATCCTTTAGCATTTAAGGACTATTATCAGATTTTACAGGTACATTATGACGCTTCTCCTGATGTCATTAAAGCAGCCTATCGCAAACTCTGCACCCTGTATCATCCCGATACCAGCCACAACCCAAATGAAGACAAGAGAATGTTCGACATAAACGAAGCCTACAGCGTGCTCTCAAACCCCGACAAACGGACAAGCTATCATAAACGCTGGCTTCGAAACCGTACAGACCGTTCAACACAGGTTCACCCTGCTTCTGCTTTTAACGCATCTTTATCAGACATATCGGCAAAGGATGTACTTGACAGATTTTTTCATGCACTTCTTACAAAGAACTGGAAAAACGCATATGCCTGTCTCACTCTTGAAGATCAGGAACACTTTACCCTTGACGAATTTTCCGCTTGGAAAGATGCCGTAAATTCATGTTTTGAAATGCAGGATTACAGGATTTCTTTTTACAAAAATTACAGCAGATGCCGTATTGAGGGCACTGTATATCCTTTTGTAAAGGAATTTGCCGTCACGATAACAGATACCGACCTGCAGCTTTCCCAGACCTCCCAGAATATGTCGCACAAATATGTCGCATATGACGGAAATTCATGGAAAGTATGTCTCGGTATGCACTCTCTCAAACAGGCAACATTGAAATTTAAGCTGATGGCATCAAGAAGACAAAATTATGACCCGGTTATGATTTATAATAATGCTGTATCAAGAACAGACCCACTTACCGGACTGCTAAGTGAAAAAGGCTTTTATGACGATTCATTTAAAGAGATAGAACGACATAAACGCTACCATAATCCGGTCAGTTTTGCCGTCTTTCAGATAGACTGTGACAGACCGGAGCGTGAAATCTACTGTCTCTGCCAATGTGCAAGCATTTTAAAGACGGAATGTCGCATAAATGACATTATAGGCCGTCTCGGAAACAAACAGATAGTATGTCTTTTTGCCGAGACAAACGAACAACAGGCAGAAGCAGCCGTAAATAAATTTTTAAGGTCGATAAAAATGCGGCAGAGCGAGCCTTTCACCGTAAATGCAGGAATATTGCAATACAACCGGATTTATTCTCTTGAAGATACCGTTTTTACCATATCGTCGAATGTAAGCAAACAACAGAACACGATAAAAATGAACAATACGCATAAATAAGGGGGCAAATGTGAATATGACTACCGTAAAAAGAACAACAGGTAAAATATTTAAAATATCCGTTTTAAGTATTTTAATAATTGCCGCCGCTGCTCTCTATCTTCCGTCAGAGTCATCGGCAGCTACTAAAAAAACAACTTTAAAGACAACTTCCGCAACAATATATGTAAACGGAAAGTACACTATCGCGCTAAAAAATAAGCTTAAAAACGCTACTTATTTTTACACTTCAAACAAAACATCAATAGCCAAAGTATCAGCAAAAGGTGCGATTACCGGATGTGGAAAAGGTTCGGCAAAAATAAGTGTACGATACAAATATAAAAAAGAATTCAAGTCTGTAGGCACATTTAAGGTGACTGTAAAAAAAGCAACCTTAAAAAGCAGCTTCAAAAAATTCACTGCTACTGTCGGTGATGTATTCCAGCCGTCAGATTATCTGAGCAGCGCAAACAAATCGGCTCAATACCTTTTTACAAACTCATCTTCAAAGGTTGCAAGTGCCGTTACAAGCGGTGCGATAACCTGTTTAAAAGCAGGTTATACAAATCTGTCAATCCATGAAGTCTACAACAAAAAAAGCCGCACCATAGGTCATATGGAGCTTACCGTCTTAGGTGCTTCACTTCGTGCTGACTCGTTTAAGCTCGCATATTTAAAGCAGCTTCCAATCGACGATATTGTAGAAAACATTGACAGCACGGCTACATACAGTTTTACATCAGACCATCCTGAGCTTTTTGAGCTGACGGACAGTGGTGTTATATCCATCACCAGCGGAAATACGGTTCAGACCAGCAATATCACGCTTACCGAGACAACTCCTGACGGTATCCAAAGAGTTCTCGGAACATTTAAAGTTGAACTCACAAACGAGCCGTTTATATCAGCTTCAGACCAGAGCATAACAGTCGGACTCGGTTCAACCATTCAAGCGTCTGATTATGAGGGAATAAGCATCACAAACCCTCGTTCCGGTGCGTCTTATTTCTTCACACCAAAAGATACAAATATAATATCAAACGATATGGTTGCCGTTAATTACGGAACTACTACTGTCGAGGTAAAGGAGTATTATAACAACCAGATAACAACTCTCCCTGAGACAGTTTCGGTAACGGTAACAACCGCATCGATAAAAAAAGAACTTGCCTTAAACGGATTTACGACAATGGTTGACGGTGATGTTTACGGAGATTACCCTGTTGACTGCCGTAACCATACAAAATTGTATCATTATGAGTCAGACAACACATCAATATGTACGGTAACAACAGGCGGTGACAAACAGGATCAGGACTATCTTGTCATATCACCTCTCAAAGTCGGAACAACTTCAATATCAGTTTACGAAACTGTTTCCGGCGACTCTTCAAAAACAAAAGTCGGAAGTTTTAGAGTAACAGTAAAAGAAGATACAAGTGATCTTCCTGACCTTGAGACACTCAAAGCAAGTCAGCTTATCAGAAGCATCGCTTACACGCACAACGATAAAACCATTGACGGTGTTGTAAATACAAACTCATTATCATGCAGTTTCTATGACAGCTACGGCGGATATATCGACTACGGTACTGATTTTTCAAGCCTTACGGCAGGAAACTTTACAGTGGTACTTAAAAAATCAAAATACAAAGTTACAAATATTGAAACAAATGACGGCGGTATGAACTGGACATTCACCATTGACCTCGGTGACACGGACCATACGCTTGTAAATGTACCTGTTACATTGTCACCGGCACAGCTTGACACGAGCACATTTATTGATAATATCGTTGTCAAACTCGGAACAACTACAAACAGGATAACAGACATAAAAGCCACTGATTCATCATTTGAAACAACATTTACTGCCGCACAGTATATTGCAGCAGGTGCAACAGAATACAGCAATACCGCAGTAAACCCTGTCGCACTTAGCGACCTTACAAATGTATCCTGCACAGTAACACAGAAAACTTACAATGCAGTAAATACACCTAACGCAAACATTGCCATCTCACATATAACCGAACCTGCCACAAAAGACAATAAAACTTGGATGTTCACGGTTACATTTGAAGACGGTACAAGCAAAGATTACACTGTTACATTAGGATTAAAAGAGTAAAAATATATAAATAAACACATGGAGGTAAAACGGACATGGCATCAGAAACAGGAAAATTTATCGTATTTGAGGGGATTGACGGAAGCGGAAAAACCACACAGATAAATCTTCTCAAACAAAAAATCGAGAGCACGGGAACAAAATGTTTAGAAACCCGTGAGCCATCAGATGGTCCTGTCGGTGTCATGATCCGCCAATGCCTTACCGGACGCATGAAGATGTATGAAGCCGCACTTGCAGCACTCTTTGCCGCAGACAGGCTCGACCATATAAACAACTCCGTAAACGGTTTAAAAGCAAAAATTGATGAGGGTATATCCGTAATATCTGACAGATTTGTGCTCTCAAACTACGCATATCAGAGCGTGAAAGCCCCGCTTGAATGGGTAATGCAGTTAAACAGCATAGCACTTGACACTCTCCGCCCTGACTGTCACATATATATTGATGTAGACCCTGAGATAACACTCGACCGTATGCAGAACGGTCGTTTTCAGACGGAACTTTTTGAAAACAAAAAAAGACTTACAGAGGTAAGAAACCGTTATCTCGAACTGATAGAAAAATTAAAAGAAACAGAAAATATTATTGTTATTAACGGAAATAATTCAATACAGGATATTTCTGATGAGATATGGGAAAAAGTCTCTCATTTTTACAGATAAGGAAATACTTATATATCTTTCAAAGATTGCTACTTCATATAAATTTGTGGTACAATAATATACATACAAAATGAAAGGAGGCACCTGTTTGGATCTTAAAATAACACCTATGCAGCAGTTACAGCAAATTGAACAGGCTGCAAAAACAAACGAATCAGATGGTTCCTTTCGCTTTACTCTGCTTAGTACCATAGAAGAACAGGAACTTCAGGCTACTCTTTTTACCATGATGGAGGAGATAACCCAGCAGGGTGACAAACTCGGCAAACGCATGGACATAAGAGATATGAAAAACTACCGCAGGCTCATCAAAGAATTTATGAACGAGATAGCCTCACATACACATGAATTCAGCCGTGAAAATTTCCTCGACAAAAAAGGGCGTCACCGTGTATATGGTATTGTAAAGCAGATAAATCAGACCTTAGACGAACTGGCCGCAGAACTTCTCAAAGAAGAAAAAGACCACTTGGCGATACTTGGAAAAATTGATGAAATTCGAGGTCTGATACTTGATATTATCACATAATTGGAGGTTTAGTTATGGCAAACTTTAAAGATATTATTGGCCAGGAAAGTATAAAAAAACATTTGCAGACAGCCATTAAAACAGGCAATCTGTCACACGCATATATAATCAACGGAGAATACGGTTCAGGACGGCAGACTATCGCTTCTGCACTTGCAAAGACAATCCAGTGTCAGTCAAAAACAGACGACACGGATGCCTGCGGAGTATGCACATCATGCAAACAGGCCGACTCGCACAACCACCCTGATATTAAATATATCACTCATGACAAGGCGAGCATAAGCGTAAATGATATAAGAGATCAGCTCAACAACGATATTGCCATCAAGCCATACAGCAGCGAGTATAAGATTTATATTATACCTGATGCAAACAAAATGACTGAACAGGCTCAGAACGCACTGTTAAAAACCATAGAAGAACCACCCGTATATGCAATCATTATATTGCTTACCGAAAATTCCGACAGTCTTTTACCAACAATAAGATCGCGTTGTGTTACTCTCACGATGAATCCTATAGAAAAAGACAAGATATGCACTTACCTTGAAAATAAATTCCAGTTAGAACCTGAACAGGCTCAGATAGCAGCAAATTATTGTCAGGGAAATATCGGAAAAGCAATCCGTTTTGCAAGTTCAAGTGATTTTATAGAAATGAAAAATCAGGTATTAAAATTACTTAAAAATCTCGACTCAATGGATATTGCTTCAATCATGGATACAATAAAAGAATTTTCAACTCACAAAAATGATATAAATGATTATCTCGACCTTATGCTTTTATGGTATCGTGATGTACTTATGTTTAAAGTTACAAAAGATGCAAATCTTTTATTATACAGTGATGAATATTCTGCCATTTCCGAGCAGGCAACAAAACGTGATTACGAAAACATTGAAAACATTATCGCTGCCATTGACAAAGCCAAAGTTCGTCTCAAAGCAAATGTAAACTTTGATGTGACAATAGAATTGATGATTCTTACAATGAAAGATTAATTGTATATGGAGGAAAAAATGATTTTAATTATAGGAGTTAGATTTCGCAAATCCGGCAAAGTGTACTATTTTGCCCCGAACGGACTTGATATAAAAAAAGGCGATCATGTCATTGTTGAAACAGCACGCGGAATAGAATACGGACTTGTAGTTCTCGGTCAGAAAGAAGTCACTGACGATAAAGTTGTCCAGCCGTTAAAACCGGTTATCAGGATAGCAACCGGGAATGATGATAAAATACACGCTGAAAACGAAGCAAAAGAAAAAGAAGCATATAATATATGCCTTGAAAAAATAGCAAAACATGAGCTTCAGATGAAACTAATAGATTGTGAGTACACTTTTGATAAAAATAAGCTTTTATTTTATTTTACCGCTGACGGAAGAATAGACTTCAGAGAGCTTGTCAAAGACCTCGCTTCTATTTTCAGAACAAGAATAGAACTGCGTCAGATTGGTGTGCGTGATGAAACAAAACTTATAGGCGGCATAGGCATATGCGGAAGACCTCTCTGCTGCCACACATATCTGTCAGACTTCGCTCCCGTATCCATCAAAATGGCAAAAGAACAAAATCTTTCACTTAATCCGAGCAAAATATCAGGTGTATGCGGAAGACTTATGTGCTGCCTTAAAAACGAGGAAGAAGCATACGAATATCTCAATGCAAAACTGCCACACATAAACGAAGATGTAAAGACCATAGACGGTTACAACGGTATTGTGCAGAGCGTAAGCGTATTAAAACAGCTTGTAAAAGTCATTATCACAAAAGAAAATGACGAAAAAGAAGTCCGTGAATATCATGTTGACGACCTCACATTTGAAAAGTCGGCTACAAGAACTTCCGCTTCACCGGGACAGGCTTTACCTGATGAAGAATTAGACGAAAATGCCTTAAAAGAACTTGAGCAGATGGAAAAAGGCGATATTGAAGATATGACCGAGGAAGAAGAACAAAACAAAAAACAAAAAAACAATCACTACCAGAAAAAGAACTTCAATAAACACCCTAAATATCCTGATGCCAAAAACAAACCGGCTGAAAACTTTTCAGGAAAAAAAGGCAAACATTTTAATCGTGAGCGTGAAAACAATAACTACCGTCACAACAACAATAATAACAACAATCAGCCACGCAAAAATTATCACAGACCATCTGGTGGAAACGGCGGTTATGGCAATGGTTACAACAATATCAAACCTGAATAGGGAATAACATGAAAAAAGAAAATTATTTAAAAGACGGCGAACGCCTTGATGACCTCCAGCTTAACGGCTTGCACATAATACAAAATCCCGAAAAATTCTGCTTTGGAATGGATGCCGTTCTGCTGTCATCATTTTGTGCTAAAACCATACGAAAAAAGGACAAAGTCCTTGATTTAGGTACGGGAACGGGAATTATTCCGATACTTCTTTCAGCAAAAGCTGAACCTGAACATATCAGTGCTCTTGAAATTCAGGAGGAAAGCGTTGATATGGCAAAAAGAAGCGTAAACTTAAACGGACTTGACGAAAAAATAGATATTATTCATGGCGATATAAAAACAGCTTCACTAAATTTCGGTGCGGCTGTTTTTGATGCTGTCACAACAAATCCTCCATATATGAACGACAATCACGGCATTAAAAATCCTGATGTTCCAAAAGCGATAGCAAGACACGAAATTTTGTGTAATCTTGATGACATTGCAAGAGAAAGCTCAAAACTTTTAAAGACACAGGGACGTTTCTATATGGTACACCGCCCGTTCAGAATGACCGAGATAATTTGCACATTAGCTAAATATAAACTTGAAACAAAGCGTATCTGCATGGTTCACCCTTTTGTATCAAAAGAGCCTAATATGCTGCTTATCGAAGCGGTAAAAAACGGCAAACCTTTTGTCAAATTTGAACCTCCGATAATCGTTTATGAAACACCCGGAAAATATACCGAACAATTATTAGAGATATACGGTTTACAGCAGCATACACCTTAAACATTTTATTTATACAAAACCTACATCTGCCGTCAAACACTAATTATAATTATTGCGCCTGCCATATTACAAGGAAAGGAAAACAGATATGAACACCACCACTCCCGGCACACTTTATCTCTGTGCAACACCGATAGGCAATCTTGAGGACATAACATTCAGAGTTCTTAAAACATTAAAAGAAGTCGACCTTATTGCCGCCGAGGACACAAGAAATACGATAAAATTATTAAATCATTTTGAGATAAAAACTCCAATGACAAGTTACCACGAATACAATAAAATCGAAAAAGCAAAATATCTTGTCGAAAAAATGATAAGCGGAACAGATATAGCACTTGTTACCGATGCAGGAACACCCGGTATATCCGACCCCGGAGAAGAAATCGTCAAACAGGCATATGAAGCCGGCTTAACGGTCACTTCCCTACCCGGAGCCTGTGCCTGCGTAACTGCTCTCACACTTTCCGGACTCTCAACAAGGCGATTCTGTTTTGAAGCATTTCTTCCCGTTGACAAAAAAGAACGCCGTGCAATACTCGACTCTTTAAAAACGGAGACACGCACCATTATAGTTTACGAAGCACCACATCATCTGAAAGCAACGCTTTCAGAACTCTACTCATATCTCGGTGACCGAAAGATAACATTTTGCAAAGAGCTTACAAAACTGCACGAAACAGTCAGGCAAATGACCTTAGGTCAGGCAATCGAATATTACGAACAGACTCCGCCAAAAGGCGAATATGTCATGGTCATTGAGGGTATTTCCCATAAAGAACTTGAAAAACAGTCGATACAGGAATGGGAAAAAATCACCATACAGGAACATATGGATATTTATCTTTCACAGGGAATGGACAAAAAATCATCCATGAAACAGGTCGCACTCGACAGAGGTATCCCAAAAAGAGAAGTATATAATGCCCTCTTAAAATAATTTATAAAATCACCATACCAAAGATATTGGCAATCCGTTTCTGTGAAATATAATATATTTCACACTATGCTCTTGAATTATTATTTGATATGCAGGCGTGTCTGTTTTTTCTATAAACAATCACGCCTGATAAAAGTGCATAGATTAACAAATCAGGGTTTTTATCCACAAAATTTATGTTATCTTTCTCATTATTCCTATAATCTTTTAAAATCCTTTCAACAATTCCGTCAATAAACCTCTTATCCGGCAGTTCATCAAACATCGGACTTCCCTCATATTCATATTTATCACACTCATTATTGACATACATAAGTATTATTCTAAGACTTACAGGCATAAGATAATCATATTTTTTTTCGCCTGTTCCCGAAACACACTCCGAACAAACGCATGAATTTTTATTATCTTCCACACGGTCAGCCGCATATATCATCAGATTTCCATTGTCATACATCCCTCTTATTATGTTTTCTTTCACGATAAACCTCATTTCCGCTGGCATTTTTACATATAGTATTAAAATTATTGTCACACCATAATGCCTAAAAACATTTTTTATCATATTATATGCTTAAGTTTTCATTAAGTTCATTGCCTTTTTGCTCAAAAAACACTATACTTACTCATATAATAATAAAAATCAGGAGGTTTATTTTGAAACATATATATAAATTTTTTGCACTGTTTTTAATTTTTGGTCTTTCAATTTTTTTATTTAGAAAAATGATACCTGAGGCTTCAGCAGGCACTTCGAGTGCTACAACGCTCCAAACAGCGACATTTCCAATAATGTATCTTGAAATAGGCAACAGCTATACCGTAAATACATTGCACGGCTATAGCAGCGAATTAAACAGCTCCAATGTGAGAGAATGTATCACACCGCTTGGAGAGGATAAATCATTTATTGTCAAATTCAAGGAAAACCAGACAAAAGTAAAAAAACTTACTTTCCATCTCAAAGATATAACAAACAATAAAGTAATCGAATCAGACACGCTTACTGCTTTCGACAATAAAAAAGGGCTTAAAACGCTTAAGATAAAATTGTCGGAAAGTATTGACACAAGTACCGAATACGGAATGGATATTGTTCTTACAACAAACTTAAGTAAAAAAATACATTACTATACACGAATAAAATATTATACTTCAGACTTCTTTTTGAAACAGAAGCTTGAATTTGTGACAGGCTTTCATAATGCGACATTTAAACCGGGTAAATCCTTTAAATACGCAAGATACCTTGAAAGCAATACATCATCAAACAAATCGTATGCCAATGTAGGAATTAACTCATCTCCTGAGCTCGTTACATGGGGCAAATTAAAGCCAAAACTTCTCTCAGAAGCAATTCCTACAATAAAGGAAATAAATGTCGAGACAGCCGCAATACAGTATGTGTATTATGTAAAAGCAAAAACTTCATCAGGCAGCGAAACTTTTCTTGTAAAAGAATTTTATCGTGTACGCTATTCGGGCAACAGACTTTACCTGCTCAATTTCAGGCGTACAATGGAAGCAGACTTTAATCCAAAACTTACTTCCGTCCGAAAAAGCCAGTTCAAAATAGGTGTGTCAAATGAAACCGACTATCAGTTGACTTTAAATGATAAGGCAAATGAACTTGCATTTGTCCGCAACGGTTCACTCTGGTACTACGACATGGAAAAGGACTCTCTCCACGAAGTATTTTCTTTTGCACAGAAAAAAACTGATTACTTAAGAGACACTTACGACCAGCATAATATTAAAGTCCTCAATTTTGATGACAATAATACAATAAATTTTGTTGTTTACGGTTATATGAACTGCGGTGATTATGAGGGGCGTGTCGCTGTAATACTTTACAATTATGACCCTGCCAAAAATCTTATTACCGAGCGAGTATATATTCCGCTTGAAACAACATATCAACAGTTAAAAGAAGATTTCGGAAAATATTGCTATGTTAATAAACAGAATATATTCTACTTCTCAATCAACAATGTAATGTATGCATACAACATTTCATCAAAAAAATATGAACTGCTTACAAAAAATATAGCAAAAGATAATTTTTCCATGATGAAAGATGCAAATTGTTTTGTCTGGTCCAATGCTTCAAAATCAGACTACTCGCAAAAGATTACTATATTAAATCTTGACACGGCAAATAAACTTGAAGTAACCGCACCGAAAAATCAAAGCATTGTAGTTCTCGGAACTATTGATGCCAATGTTGTTTACGGTTTTGTCAAAAATAAAGATATTTATGAAAACTCAAGCGGTGCAACCGTACAGCCTGCATACAAACTTGTAATTTCAGACTGCAACGGAAATATCATGCGTGAATATAAAAACAAAAATATTTATGTTACTTCGGCAACCATTGAAAACAATGTAATAACCTTAAAAAGAGTTAGAAAGACAGGCAGTGGTTTTAAACCGACAAATCCTGACAGTATATTAAACCAGAAAAAAGCTGCAAAAAAGACTGTTCATGTTACATCAAGAATTACAAAACAGTCACTCACCGAAAAATATATATGCCTGCCGTCAGGTTACAAAATGAAAAAAACACCTGATATACAAAAGGCAAAACACGTAATGGTGACAGAGAATACCACCCTGCATCTCGCTGATGAGAGCAGCAATTCCGTTAAGTATTATATATATGCCTACGGAGAGGTTACAACAAGCTTTACAAGCCCTGCAAAGGCAATTCAAAAGGCAGACGAGCAGATGGGTGTCGTAATGGATAACAAATCCCATGTTGTCTGGGAAAGAGGAGGAAAATTCATATCAAAAGAAGTATCAGGTATGTCATATCCTAACACGGCAGACAGCAAAAAGGCAGCAGTCCTCATGCTGTTACAGGCAGCCCAGTCAGAAACAAACGAAAGCTCTATAAAGGGCAGCTCAGTAATGTCCATGTTAAAAACACATATAAAACAGCCTGCTGACCTCACCGGATGCACACTTGACGAAGTATTGTACTTTGTAAGCAGCGGCAAACCTGTAATTGGTATGCTAAGCGATTCACATGCAGTTGTCATAACAGGTTACACGACTTCAACCGTCACATGGTTAGACCCTGTAACACACAAAAAGAATACGACTTCTCTTAATTCTGCTGAGCATACATTTAAGGATGCGGGATATAGATTTGTAAGTTATATGTAAAAATCCGACATAAACTTACTTTTTACTAAAGATAAAAATGCAGAATATAGTGTTGTCTTTATTCAAAAGAAATAATAAAAACAAACTGGTTATTTTACCTTGAAACATTGATTCTAATGTTGATGCAAACGTCGAATTTAACAATTACGGATATTATGTGGATGATTGTGAATTTAGAGTTAGAACTCCGGCAACAATTATGAATTACAAGGATCCAAATAATGTGACACGAGCAATAAATGCCAATGTATCATTGATTATTCAACTAGAAAGGAACTTTTAATGAAATATGTTATTAGAAATGGCGAATATTTAGAAACCAACAGAATTTTATTTGGAGATATTGAGGTTTCAAGAAAACCTCATCCAAATGCTCAATGGATAAATAACGAATGGGTTTTAGACGCTGATTTATATTTTTCAGAACTGGATAAAACTGAGGCTCTAAAATTTTTGCAAAATACCGATTGGAAAATAATGCGTCATCAAGAGCAAAAAGACGTGGGAATAACTACCAGTTTGTCTGATAACGAATATCTTGAATTAATAAAAGAACGACAAAATAGGAGGAATATTTTAAATGACATCACTAACTAAAATTTGTCTGCATTGGACTGGTGGGGCGAATATGCCTTGTCAACAGAATTTGGATTGTTACCACTTTCTTTTTGATAAAAATGGGAAAGAATACAAAGGGAAATACAAGCCTGAAGA
>JBNMLR010000020.1:0-13658 GCA_050874945.1 Butyribacter sp.
ATATTAAATATAATTGCCAATATATTGATGCAAGGAAAAACGGTACAGGTAGTATCCAACAATAATTCAGCAACAGAAAATGTATATGAAAAATTATCATCACCCAAGTACAATTTGGGTTTTGTTGCTGTAATATTAGGAAGTTCTAAGAACAAGAAAATATTTGTTGAGAATCAGGATGCAAATTATTCGGATTTTTCGCTTTGGAAAACAAATGAAAATCGTGATGATTTGCAGAAGAGAATAGCAGAACAATCTATTCAGTTAAAGATGTTTTTTGATAAGCAAGAGAAGCTGGCATATTTAAGGCAGGAGCTTTCACAACTGGTTACAGAACAGGAATATTTTAATAAATATGTTGAAGAATCAGATGTTAATACAGATAATATAAAGCTTAGAAAAAAACTATCGTCAAAGCAGTGGATGGAATTATGGCAGGAGTGCCAGCTGTTATCAGAAGAGAAAAAGGAAATAGGATTCTGGTTTAAGATAAAGGGATTTTTTAAGTATGGAGTAACAGATTGGAATTTCTATAAGCAGGATATTTCGAAGATAATTACAACATTTCAAGCTATGTATTATAGCGCAAAGCGGTTAGAACTGTCTGAGGAGATTGAGACTATTGAGAAGTATCTAAACAGCGTTAATAAGGATTTACTTGATGATTTATGCAATCAGTCAATGGTTGTGCTGAAAGACAAACTGGCAAGAAAATATGAAGGTAAGAGCAGTAGAAAGATATTTAGCGAAGATAATTTGTGGAAAGAACCATATGACGTTCTTGATGAATATCCTATTATTTTAAGTACAACATTTTCATCAAGAAATAGCCTGAATTCAAATGTAGTGTACGATTATCTTATAATGGATGAGGCATCACAGGTAGATATTGCAACTGGTGCATTGGCACTTTCCTGTGCAAGGAATGTTGTTATTGTAGGGGATACAAAGCAGCTTCCTAATGTTGTTACAGATGATGTAGAGGACAAAGCAAAGACTATATTTGATACATTCAATGTGAATGAAGGATATCAGCATACGAAGAGCTTTCTGCAATCCATTTTGGATGTTATGCCAAATGTGACACAAACATTGTTGCGTGAACATTATAGATGCCATCCTAAAATAATTAATTTCTGCAACCAGAAATTTTATCGTGGTGAATTGATTATAATGACAATAGATAAGGGCGAAGAAGATGTATTATCTGTGGTAAAAACAGTCGCAGGAAATCACGAGTGTAATCATTATAGTCAACGTCAGATAGATGTTATTAAAAGTGAGATTATACCAAAATATGTTTTTAATACGGAAGAGACCGGAATTATTGCACCGTACAAAAATCAGGTAGAAGCGTTAAGCAGAGAGATAACGGATATTGATGCTGCTACAGTACATAAGTTTCAAGGCAAGGAGAAAGATAATATTATTATATCTACTGTGGATGATGAGATATCTGATTTTGCAGATGATCCGTATTTAATCAATGTTGCTGTTTCAAGGGCAAAAAAGAAATTGATGTTGGTTGTAACTGGAAATGAGCAATCAAAAGAGCGCAATATAACAGATTTGATAGATTACATTCAATACAACAATTTTGAGGTGTCAGAGAGTAAAATTTATTCTATTTTCGATTATCTTTACAAGCAATATACCGAGGAAAGAATTGCATATTTGCAGAAGCATAAAAAGGTATCAGACTATGATACGGAGAATCTGATGTATTCATTGATAGAGGAAATTATCGTCAATAACAAATATTCCAGTTTGGATGTTGTTTGCCATTTTCCATTGAGTATGTTGATTAAAAATCCAGAATTATTAAACGAACAGGAATATCAGTATGCAATGAATCCGGCAACACATTTGGATTTTCTGATTTATAACAGAATCAGTAAAAAACCTGTGTTGGCAATTGAAGTTGATGGATATGAATATCATAAAGAAAATACGGTGCAGGCTTCAAGAGATTTCAAAAAAAATCATATAATGGAGCTGTATGGAATTCCATTACTGAGATTTAAAACAAATGGCAGCGGTGAAAGAGAAAAGATTATAAAAATGTTGGATGAGTTTGTTGAATAAGGAAAATATGGAATGAAATGGAGATAAGATAATGACTGTATCATACAACAAATTAAAAATATTATTTTTTGACAGTAGCAAAAGTAATTCGGTATATGTTAAGTTTAGAGAAATAAAGGGTGGAATAATTAAAAATGGGAAAATATAGTTGGTTAATATCGCTTATACCAGCAGGATTATTAGGAATGATTCTAGTGCAAATATTTACATTGAAACATCAGGAAAATTATGATAATGTTAAATTTGAAAGGAAAAATGAGTTAGAAGAAATGTAAGAAAGATTAAGAGAATTGCAGGAATAGAATAATTAGTTGGAGGTATGGTAATGGATAATCTGGAAGTAAAATTTTATGATAAAGTTAATGACGAACTATTAAAATTTGCAGTAATTATCTCACAGAGTAATGGCAAGTGGGTTTTCTGTAAACACAAAGAAAGAGATACATATGAAGTGCCGGGAGGTCATAGAGAAGCTAGGGAGAACATTATTGAAACTGCTAAAAGAGAATTGCAGGAAGAAACAGGCGCACTTAAATTTGAGATAAAACCAATCTGTGTTTACTCAGTGACGGGCAAGAACAGAGTAAATGATACCGGTGAAGAAACATTTGGACTGCTTTGTTTTGCAGAGATAACAGAGTTTGCGAAAGAATTACATAGCGAAATGGAGAAAGTTGTGCTTATGGATGAGTTGCCTGAGAACTGGACATATCCGTTGATACAGCCGAAATTGATAGAGAAGTATTTGCAGGTGAAATCATAGTCATTATTCGGAGAAAAGATAATATGGAAGAAAAATGGATAATGTGTCTGAGGGAATGACTTTTTTAGGAAGAAATCTAATTATTTCAATGATATGTAAAATAATAATTATTTGTATTGTCATTTTTATTTCAAGAGGAATATGTATAAAAAATGAAAAAAGGAATTAAAAGTATGTTATGTGTTTTTCTATGGATTGCAGCAATCATTGTTATTTTAATGTGGATTTGTTTTGGGTATCATAGGTACAGACTTAAGAAAGAGGGAAAACTAAGGAAACCATTAGGGCAGCTTATAGATATAAATGGAAATAATATTAGCATTTATGTTGAGGGGAGCGGTTCCAAAACACTTGTGTTTTTGTCTGGGAGCGGAACGTGTTCTCCCATTCTGGATTTTAAGTCTCTACATTCATTGCTAAGTGACGAGTATAAAATTGTTGTTGTTGAAAAGTTTGGATATGGATATAGTGATGTTGTTGATGAAGACAGAAACATACAGACTATATTATTTGAAACAAGATTAGCTTTGAATAAAGCAGGAATTGATGGTCCATATGTTTTATGTCCGCATTCTATGTCTGGAATTGAAGCACTGTATTGGGCACAAGAATATCCGGATGAAATTGAAGCAATCATAGGTTTGGATATGGCTGTGCCAGAATATTACGAGAATATGAAAATAAATCTTCCACTGATGAAACTTGGAAAATATGCAGCGGTTTTAGGAATTACAAGACTAATTCCTAAACTTGCGGAAAGTGATGCTATAAAGCATGGAACATTGACTGATGATGAAAAGAATATGTATAGAGCAATTTTTTATAGCAGGACGGCAACTGTAACAATGATAAATGAAGCAAAGAGTGTTAAGGCTAATGCAGGGATTGTAGCACAAAATGGAGTGCCACGGGTTGCTATGCTGCTATTTATTTCGGATGGTACTGGTGGAACTGGTTTTGATAAAGAAACATGGAGAAGGATACCTAAAGAATACATCTCAGAAGTGGAGAATGGAAAGTACATAGAATTGGATTGTCCACATTATGTGCATGATTATGAGTATGGAAGAATAAGTGAGGAGATTAAAAGATTTTTAAGTGATTAGTATTTATCAGTCATTTGAAGGGTGATTTTGTCGTTCGTAAATTCGGTACATCCGAAATGTATTATGAAGCAGAATAAAAGATATTGCAGGGGCAGTCTTATACTATCGGTTTAAGTACATTGACGAGGACAAGTCTTTTGGGTGTTAGAGTGAAATTAAAGAAAGTGAGAGTGAGATTTCTGTATTAGAGACAAAAGTAATTAGCAAAAGCCATTGTTCAGACAATATTAAACTATAATAAGGTATATTGAGAAAATTGTAGAACTGTGTCAGATTATATGATAAAATAGGTTCGTTACCACTCCCAAACGGGTACGGAAGGGAGGTGTTTAAGATGGAATATATGATTTCATTTATTGTCGCTGTCATGGCTGGTGTAGTGTGTCACTTCATCAACAAATGGTTAGACGGTGACAGATAGTTGGTAACTAGCCTATGGTATTAGGCCTTCCATACCAAAAATAGGAATAGAAACCCCTCGATGCGGCAACATCGAGGGGTTTCGTTTTTTGTTTAAAATGAAATATATGATATTTTTGTCTGACGACATTATATCATATGTAAAATTCGTTTGCAATATACTTTGTAATAAAATTTTCTTATATTGCAAATTTATTTAAAATTGAATTGAAAGCCAATAAAATTGCCTTGCAAATTTGTGATATAATGAAGAAGGAACTATTGTGGCAGATGTATTTTATACCAAAAGCAAAAGATGAGTAAGAACAAATTACTGGAAGAATTACTTTGCTGGACTGTTAAGGAGAAAAGATGACAGATAATGAAATGGAATTTATAAAAGGTATATTTTCGGGAGATAGTAGTGGACATGACTATTATCACACGATAAGAGTATATAAATTGGCTGCTAAAATCGCAAAACAGGAAAAAGCAGATGTTAAAACGGTGCAACTGGCAGCTCTGTTACATGATGTGGATGATATTAAGCTTTCCCCAGACACTTATGCTACTAAGAAGAATGCAGTTGATTTTATGACAGCTAATAAGATAGATGGGAAAAGGATAGAGGCAGTATTAAAGATTATAGATGAAATTTCGTTTGCTGGAAAGGATTCAGTAGTACCCACCACGATAGAGGGAAAATGTGTGCAGGATGCAGACAGACTTGACGCTATAGGAGCTATTGGAATTGCCAGAACATTCGCATATGGCGGCAGTAAGGGAAGAAAGATTTATTCTCCAGAAATAAAACCTAAAATAGGAATGAACAAAGATGAGTATCGGAATAATCAAGACTCTACAAGCATTAATCATTTCTATGAAAAGTTGTTTTTGTTGAAAGACATGATGAATACGGCTGAGGGAAAGAAATTAGCAGAACATAGACAGAATGTTATGGAAAAGTTTCTTGAAGAATTTATGTTAGAATGGGAGGGGGACAAGTGATAGAAATAAAATTTTATGATTAACTTTATCAATGAAATTATTGATTGCAAATAGATTTTGCTCACCTCTCCGAAACAACAAGTTGCTTTTCCAACCTCGTCTTTTCTGCTATCATATCCCTAACGGAGGTGATGTGATGGAAACAAGGGAAATTATTTTAGAACTTCGTACCCAAAAAGGATTATCGCAGGAAGAACTGGCTGAAAAGGTTATGGTTACGAGACAGGCTGTATCCCGCTGGGAAAATGGAGAAACGACTCCAAATACAGAGACATTAAAATTATTATCAAAGGAATTTGATGTTTCTATTAATACGCTTTTAGGTGCACCGAGACAGCTTATCTGTCAGTGTTGTGGAATGCCCCTTGAAGATGATGAGATTATAAGTCGTGACAGTGACGGCTCGTTGAATGAGGACTATTGTAAGTGGTGCTATGCCGATGGAACTTATACTTACAGTGATATGGACGATTTGATTGATGTCTGTGTAAAAAATATGGTAAATGAAAACTTAACTGAGGAACAGGCATGTGCGTACATGAAAGAGGTGCTTCCAAAGCTGGATTATTGGAAAAGGTATGATGAACTCAGTGACAATGGACAGTTTGAGGAGTTTAAGAATCAACTGATAACAGAAATAAATGAACTTCATATAGAGGGAATGCCGAAAGTTGAGAAATTAAATGCACTTGTTGGGCGGGATATAAACCTTGAATATCCATTGCCAAACGGAACGAGAGTAAAGTTTTTGGACGGGCAGAAAACATATTTAGGAAATCAGCTTGAATGTGAATTTGGCGGTGAACGATATTTTGGAGTTCTTGCAAGTATGGATTTTATTATGGTTTGCACATATGATGCAGATTTAAAAAATCCGGAACTGGTTCTTTATAAAAAGAGATAATACCGGCTGCAAGCCTGTAAAAACTAGTGCATTATTGAATTTCGGCTTATTAACCTAAACAACGCAGGGTAAATTTTCAGTCAACAAACTGTAGGAATGAGGTATATCAGGCTACGACAATTGTCAATAACGCAGCAGCTGGAAAGTTATTTGGCGAAATATCAATAATATAATACCTCCTAGGCAGACAAGGTAAATAACCAAAATCTGTTTAGGGGGTATTTTGCTATATTATTTTTTGTTGTATAATACAAATAGAAGCCTTAGAATTTATATTTTTTAAGAAAGGAAAGGATGGCATCAATATGGAAATTAAAAGTTTATTGATAAAGGACACAACAAAAGAAGAAAGAATTCGTATTGTTCAGGAGGGGCTTAATCAATGCGGCGGTGCCTGTGATTTTTGCAATGGATGTGATAATTTGGGCGGCGGTTCTGTTGATGCGTTTTATGAGCCATATATTAATGGAGAAAAAGAGCTGCGTCAGTTAAACGAGGAATATAGAAGTAATTCCGGTATGGTGAAGTAGGTGATATTTTATGAGAGCACCGGATTTAAAAAATTCTACGATAGAGGAAAGAAGACAGTATATTAAAAATACTTTCAAGTGCATTGCCGATTGCGATATGTGTGGACTTTGCACAGTGTTTCGTGGGAAAGACCCCGAACTTGCATATGAGGATTATATTAATGGGAAGCGTGATTTTATGGATGTGTCAAGTGATTATAAGTAGGTAGAAAATCAGGGAATGATGCAGATATAAATTTGAGAAAATAGTGCGGGCAATTTTGTTTTTAAGAATAGTATTTTAACAATGGAATTGTAATATTAAACAGGTGAGGAGGTTTTTAATGGAAAAAGGCTTGGTGTATATATTAACAAATCCATGTCTTGATGGATGGGTTAAGATTGGAATGACGCAGAGGGATGATATAGAGAGCAGGTTAAGAGAATTAAATTCTCCAACTAATATACCTCTTTCATATCGGTGCTATGCGACTTATGAGGTAGAAAATCCGCATGAGGTTGAAAAAAGAATACATAGTATTATTGACAGGGTAGACGGTTCATTGCACGCAAGGGAGCAGCTTAAAAACGGAAAAATAAGAGAAAGAGAATTTTTTAAGATTTCTCCTGAAACAGCATATGGTATATTTAAAGATATAGCAATTTTGCGTGGTGATATAGACAATCTGAAACTTTTTATGCCGACTCTCGAACAATCTCAGGAACAGGAGATTGCGGAGAGGAGATTAAAGCGTGCTAACAATTCATTTAAATTGTTAAATATTGATATAGGTGAAGAAATTTCGTTTTTATATGATGATACGGTTGTTGCTAAAGTTGTAAGTAATAAAAATCAGATTGAATATGAGGGAGAAAATTATACTGTTACCGGGTTGGCTCGTAAATTGTTGATAGAGCGACAAGGCTGGTCGGAAAATATACATATAAATGGTTGGATGTATTTTACTAAAGATGGTATTTCTTTAAGTGAACTTCGTGACAGTATAGAAAATATCGAAAACGATGATTAGAAATAGTTTTAGATAATGGATGGTTCAAAGGAGGTGCAAATATTGATGCAAAATTCAGTTATAGGAAAAACAGTGACTGTGACCGTTGACAGACCGATGGGAAGTTATCACCCGGAACATAAAGATATGTATTATCCGGTCAACTATGGTTATATAGAAGGGATTATCGCACCTGACGGGGAGGAGCAGGATGCTTATATATTGGGAGTTGATAAGGCTGTAGATAAGTTTACGGGAAAAATCATTGCAGTTGTTCATCGAATAGATGATGTGGAAGAAAAATGGGTGGTTGCACCGGAAAATGTGGCTTTTACAAAAGAGGAGATTAACAGACAGATTTATTTTCAGGAACAGTATTTTAACAGTGAGATTATTATGTAGGATGATTAATAATACAAAGAGGTCATTAAACAAAATGGGATAGTTTAAGAAGTACATGAAAAAGGAGAATTTATGAAAATAGCAGTTTTATCAGATATACATGGAAACTATAAGGCATTGCAAAAATGTTTGGAGCATTGTAAAACGCAAAATATTGATGCGTATGCTTTTTTGGGAGATTATCTGGGAGAATGTCCGTATCCGCAAAAAACGATGGAAATTCTTTATGATATGCGTGAAAAATATCAATGTTTTTTTATTAGGGGCAATAAGGAAGATTATTGGATAAATCGTCATAAAAATATTAATTGTGATTGGAAAAATGGTAATTGCAGTGTCGGAGCCATGATTTATTGTTATGAAAATCTTACATCAAAAGATATTGATTTTTTTGAAACTTTACCAATATGTGAAAGCGTTAAATTTGATGGTTTTGAAGATATTTTATTGTGTCATGGAGAACCAAATGATAATAGGGGAAAATTGCTGCCTGATGATGAAAAAACAAAAGAGATTGTTAATAGTTGTGTGGAACGCTATATAGTATGCGGTCATACGCATATTCAGCAGGTGATTTTTAATGACAGGAAAATTGTTTTAAATCCCGGAGCGGTAGGAGTTCCACTTAACAGTGAAGCTAAAACGCAATATATGATACTTGAGACTGTCGGACGGGAATGGAAGTATAAATTTGTTTCTTTGGATTATGATGTTGATGGTGTGATAAATGAAATGCACACATCCGGACTTTGGGATATTACACCGTACTGGTGCAGGATTACAAAACATTTGCTTTATACAGGAAAAATTTCTCATGGAACTGTTTTAAATGAGGCAATGCGGTTAAATGGATACAAGGACACATGGTATAATGTTGGTGACCAATATTGGGATAAGGCATTAAAGAATTTAGGGATTGAATAAAAATATATAATTTTATTTTGAACTAAATTAAGATAATTAAATAAGTGATTGTTAAAATGATTATATGTTAAATTATTTTTAGTCGCATATTATAATAATAATATTTCAATTAACTAAAATAAATTCAGGAGAGAAAAATTTATGGAGCATAAAGGAACTATCCGTTTAGAAACTGACAGATTGATACTTCGTCCGTTTAAGATAGAGGATGCGGAGGATGTTTTTAATAATTGGGCATCAGATGATGAAGTGACAAAATATCTGACATGGCCTACACATTCCAGTGTTGAAATGTCAAGAAGTTATATGGAATTTTGCATAAATGAATATAATGAAAAAAATGTATATCAATGGGGCATGGAGCTGAAAAATTCACATGAACTTATCGGAAATATATCTGTTGTAAAAATAATTGATGAAATTGACAGCGTAGAATTAGGCTGGGTTATAGGTCGTAAATGGTGGGGAAATGGTTATACGGCAGAAGCCGCAGAACGGTTGCTGGAATTTTTCTTTACAGAAGTTAGTGCAAACAGAATTTGTGCCGGACATGATATAGATAATCCTAACTCTGGTCGCGTTATGCAGAAAATTGGCATGAAATATGAGGGAACATTGCGGCAGTCCGGTAAGAATAATCAGGGAATAGTTGATATGGCAAATTATTCTGTTTTGAGGGAGGAATGGAAGCTGCAACAGCAAATGCAATAGATGCAAAAAAGTATAGAATGGAACTGCATTAGAAATAACATAAAAATAAAACATTAAAATGCCGAAAGCCTGTGTTTATAAGGACTTTCGGTATTTATTTTGTTAAAGTATTAAAATTCTTGTAGAATATAGCATAAAAGAGGATAGTATCAAAATTAAAAGTTTTATATTCACGATTTGTGTTTCGCCAAAACTTTAAATTAAAAAATATTGACATTTCAGGTCGGCTGTTGTAGACTTGTCTTAAATCACATGGTCGGTTATAACAGACCGAAACTGATAGTGTTACTAATACAACGAATAATTGATATATTGAACAAGCCAAAAGCAAATATGTCTGCAGGATGGTAAAAGTGTTATTAAAATATTAAAAAATGAATTTGTAAATAAAAAATCACAAATTGAAAGGAAGTCGATGACATGGAATATTTGAAATTATGCGATAGTGACTATCGTTTTATGACGATTGTCTGGGACAATGCTCCGGTTTCTTCGGGAACATTGGTTAAACTTTGTAATGAGCAGCTTGGCTGGAAGAAATCGACAACATATACTGCTATCAAAAAGTTGGCACAGAAAGGGTATCTTATTAATGAAAATGCAGTAGTTTCGGTTATCATTCCGAGAGAGCGTGTGCAGCGTGATGAGTCTAATTATTTTGTTGAGCGTACTTTTGACGGTTCGTTGCCGGGATTTTTGACAGCATTTCTTGGCGGAAAGAAGATTTCTAAAAAAGAAGCAGAGAAGATTAAGCAGATTATAGATGATTACAGTGAAAAATAAATTATCGCAAACAGTAACTAAATAAATATTGGAAATTTGAGAAAATAAATATATGTTGTGTTGATTGCCAAATTTAATTATAAAGTATTGGAATCAAAAGATATTTTGCACCGAACTAATGTCATAGATTGTTAAATTGCAATGTAATTATAGCAATCCTGCAAGTAGCTAAGAATAAGTATAAAAAAGAGGGGAGTTTCTAATGTTAAAAAATATTTTTGTGTATCTTTTACATAACAGTATTACGGTTTGCATCGTAATTTTGACTGTTTTTTCGGTGCGGTTGTTTCTTCGCAGAGCACCTAAAAAATACAGTTATATTTTATGGGCGGTTGTTGGGATTTATCTGTTATGTCCGCTTCGGCTGAGTTCACCAATAAGTATTTATAGTTTGATAAATAATGTCTCAGTCACATTTATTGAAAATCATTCATTGCCTTTAAATGCGAAAAATTTTGCAGATAAAATAGAAAAATCGTTTACCGATATGTCGGAAGTTAAAGACAGTATAGAAACCGGAAAGACTACGGCGGTTAAAAATAATGCAGAGGAAAAAGGGTATAATTCAGACAGCGAAAATACAGTAAATAAAGATGATTTTGCAGATAAAAATAATAGTTATGATGAAAAAAGTCAAAAAATGAAAGACAGCAATAATAATATATTTAATAATATTTCAAGTACAAATAAAAATCAAAATGCAAAACAAAATCAGGATAATGCGGCAGGAATAGAAACTATTACAAATATTACATTGTCTTTGATTATTACGATAACGGCATATATCTGGCTTTGTGGGTGCATTGTTTTATTGATAAAAAATATGTTTTTGATTTGGCGGACAAAGCGTACTGTTTTAATGGCAATTCGTAGAAAAGATAATATTTATGAAAGTGACTGCATAAGCACTCCATTTGTTCTTGGAATTGTCAGACCTAAAATTTATATTCCATTTAATCTAAGTGAACAGGAATGGGAATATATACTTAAGCATGAGCAGCATCATATACGCAGAAAAGACCAGATTATTAAATTGTGTGCTTATATTTTATGTATTGTTTATTGGTTTCAGCCACTTATCTGGTTTGCATATTTTGCAATGGTTCGTGACATGGAAATGAGTTGTGATGAATATGTTTTGAAAAATAGTAAAAGTGATATTCGTGCAGCTTATAGTACATCATTATTGAAACTTGCGACAAAAACAGGGGATTTTAATGCAGGGCTGCTGGCTTTTGGAGAGTCAGATACAAGAAAGAGAGTGAAAAATATTATGAAATTTACTAATAAGAAAAAATGGGTTAGCGTTGTGGCTGCGGTAGTCATTGTAATTGTCGGTGTTTCCTGTTTGACAAAAGCAGCGGTAAAGACTGATGCTGATAAGCAGAATAAAATTATTGCTGAGAAAAATATTGTGGCGGATAATAATAACATTAAAGACGCAGACACTTCTAGAAATGAGAAAATTATTAATAATAATAAAGATGCAGACACTTCTAAAAATGAGAAAGCTTTTAATAATAATAAAGATGCAGATATTTCTAAAAATAAGAAAGCTATTAATAATATTAAAGATAAATCAACTGTTGATGAAACAGACGGGGATAGTGATAATATAGTGCCAATTACAAAAAATACTTATTCTATAGATAAGATAAATAAAAGTGGCAATTCACTTGCCGTTTCTATACTAAATAAAGTCAGACAGGTTTTTCCTAAAGAAGTGTATCAGGAGATGATGCGGCATGGAAAAATGTATCTGGCTGAGTTTAAACATGGGGACATATCGTGCAGCATTACCAATAAAAACAAAGCTGATAATCTCTATCTCGATTTGTTTTTTAATGGTGATGGAACTTTGGAAAGTATGTTAAATCAAAGTAAAGTTAAGAATGTGCAAAAGATAAATAAGAATACTGAGATTGAGAAAATTGTTAAATTTGCAAAGGTTTTTTTAAACTCGGAGGTAATATATACAGATAATAAAAATGGTAAAAATAATAAGAAAAGCAGTAAGGCGGTTACGATTACTGAGGGAAAATTGCCGGAGCGATATGACAGTTCAGGGTGTTTAAGTGCATATAAAGATAATCGTGGAAATGCTTATTTATTTAATCGGAATAGTGGCATGATGATGAGTTTTTATATGGATGAATAAATATGAAGCTGGTACAACGAAAATTAAATCTTTGATACATTGAGCATGAATGTATTCTTGAAATTGCAGGATTGTTCAATGTATCAAGTATTCGTTGTACCAGCAGTTAATGCTAAATATTAGTATGCAAAATATAAGTGGGTATAAATTAAAATTTCTATTAAATATTAATACAATTATTCCAGAGAACTATTATCGTAAATACTTTTTAATATGGTTATAAATGTTTAAGCCCTGTTGATTTCCGTATTCGGAAACAAGTATCCAGTGTATATTATATTTTGAGTTTTCTGTTCCGTAGTACTTATGTGCTATTGAAGATACATAGTTTATTACATTATCATCAAATGAAGCTTTTTTAAGTACCTGTTCAATTGTAGATTTGACTTGTGCACTTGACAAAGTTGTTTTGATATTTGCTGTATTAGTGGAATATTTTTTTAAAACAGGTTTAACAAGTTTGTATAATTCCATGTAATTATTATAGGTTTGTTTTAGAGCATTGTGCACATTGCAGACAAGGTGCTCGTCCATAGGGTATTTTGAAACAATTGAAACAACTTCATTACTTACATTATTAACATACCTGGCATTACTGATAGTTTGTTGGATTTCTGTGTTGAGTTTAGTTTTTAAATTTGCTTTCATCTTTGATGCTGGTTGTTTTGTTTTAGTTGCAGTGTTCTTATTGGTTTTGTTATTTTGAGTTGTTGGTGTATTGTTATTATTTTGCTTTTTATGATTTAACACAGGCAGACGGCTAATATCGGTTGCTGTCAGTTTTTTTAAAAATAAAATAATATTATCATAGCCTTTGTCTTTACTGATAATAATATATTTACATTTTTTTTGAGTTTTACTGTTTGAACCAATTAGATACCCAAGACATGAAGCAA
>JBNMLR010000021.1:0-13550 GCA_050874945.1 Butyribacter sp.
AGGAAAGACAAAGTGGCAAGCCTTTAGCAAAACATTAAAATGTAACGTAAGCGTTGTGGCAAAGAAAACAACGCCGACAAATACACCAAAGGTGAGTGAAAATCCGATGGTGACAGTAAAGCCAACGGCAACAGCAGGCCAGAATACAACAGCGGAACCGACGGCAACAGCAGGTCAGAACACGACGGCAGGACCGACGGCGACAGCAGGTCAGAATACGACGGCGGAACCGACGGCGACAACAGGTCAGAACACGACGGCAGAACCAATGGCGACAACAGGTCAGAATACGACAACAGAGCCAACGGCAACAGCAGGTCAGAACACGACAGCAGAGTCGACAGCGACAACAGGTCAGAACACGACAGCAACAGCGAGTCCGACCCCGACAGCAAGCCAGAAACCAACGGGAACCCCGACAGCGAGTCAGACTCCGACAGCAACAGCAAGCCAGACGCCGACAGCTACTCCTACAAGAAAGCCTACAACGGAGACAGCTTCCGAGGCATATCAGATGGTTCATGACCTCGGACTTGGCATAAATCTCGGAAATACAATGGAGAGTGTATCAAACACAAAACTTGGCAGTGTCAATGCCTATGAGACTTACTGGGGAGCACCGACCACGACTAAGGCAATGATTGACGGTATGAAAAATGCAGGTTTTAAGACGATAAGAATACCTGTGGCATGGTCGAATATGGTTTCAGATGATGGAAATTATACGATAAGTGATGATTATTTTAACAGAGTTGAAGAAATCATGGGTTATGCTCTCGACAACGATATGTATGTTATCGTAAATATCCACTATGACGGTGGCTGGTGGGGACAGTTTGGTGCGTGCAAAAAGGACTCAAGCGGGAATATAGTTGCCGATGAGACAAGGCGTGCCGCTGCATGGAAACGATATGAGAGTTACTGGAAACAGATTTCTGAAAGATTTAAGGATTATTCAGGTCATGTGATTTTTGAAAGTGCAAACGAGGAACTTGGTACAAGATTAAATGATGCACTCGACTCAAACGGTTACGGATTTACAGAAGATATGAGCAGTGATGAACTTATTTCAGGAAATCTGACGGACGATGAAAAATATGACCTTGTCAATCAGATAAATCAGAAATTTGTTGATATAGTGCGTACATCAGGCGGAAATAATGCAAACAGATTTCTGCTTATAGCAGGATACGATACAGACATATCGAAAACCTGTGATATGAGGTATAAGATGCCGACCGATACTGTGGAAAGTCATCTTATGGTTTCAGTTCACTACTATTCACCATATGGCTATTGCGATATAGCAAAACCTTCAAAAGAAGGTTATATTGCATCGTGGGGAAGTGATGATGAGATAAGCACGCTTAAAAGTGACTTTAAGAAAATGAAGCTTAGATTTGTCGACAACGGTTATCCTGTGATTATCGGTGAATATAATGTCTGCGATACAAAAAATTCTGACGGAACATATACAAGAAAAACAGGCAGGGAAGTGTTTATAAGGAATGTATGCGAATATGCACTTGCAAACGGAATGTGTCCTGTTTTGTGGGATACGGGTATGGGTTACAGCCGTTCACAGTGCAGAATGTCAAATGATATTGACAAGGCATTGTTTGAGGAACTTTATAAGAAAGCTGAGAGTGGAACAGCATATGTACCTGATGAGACAAAAAACGAATATGTGTGGACAGGAAATATAGGTGCATTAGCAAATTGGAATGTAATTGCACCTACTGTTACGGATGAGAATTGGAATTTTGCTATTACAGGACTTGGAGCAGCATATCAGCTTAGTGGCATAGATTTGACAAAATTTACAAATCCGTATCTTGAGATAAAGATAAATTCACTTGCAGCGGGCAGCAGTGGTAGTGTGAGTTACAAAGTGGGCAATAAAATAGATGGAAATCAAGGGTGGCAGTATGTAAATGATTCAGATGCAAAGAAGAACGGAACATTTAAGCTGAGCATGGGAAATTCATTAAAAATTGATTTGTCAAAATGTGGTTTTTCGGGTTATGATAATATATATGTGACTATGATTGATGCAGCTTTTAATGCCAATGTCACTATTACAATAAAAGACATGAGGTGAATTAAATTTGAAGATGATATTACCTAAAAATGTTTCATATATTATTAGTAAACTTGAACAGGCAGGATTTGAAGCCTATGCGGTAGGCGGCTGCGTGAGGGACACTCTGCTTGACAGAAAACCGCAGGACTGGGATATTACAACCTCCGCAAAACCTTTACAGATAAAGGAGCTTTTTAAAAAGACTATCGACACGGGGATACAGCATGGCACGGTAACTGTCATGCTCGACCATGTCGGTTACGAGGTGACAACTTACAGGATAGACGGTGAATATGAGGACAACAGGCATCCGAAAAAAGTAGAGTTTACAGACAATCTCAAACTTGACCTTGAAAGACGCGATTTTACGATAAATGCCATGGCTTATAACGATAATAGAGGTCTTGTCGACGAATTTTGGGGTATTAAAGACCTCAAAGATGGTATAATAAGATGTGTTGGTGATGCGGGTCAGAGATTTGACGAGGACGCACTCAGGATGTTAAGGGCAGTGAGGTTTGCAGGACAGCTTGGCTTTGACATCGAGGAAAAGACAAAAAAAGCTATCGTTGAGAGAGCAAGCCATCTTGAAAATATAAGTGCCGAGAGGATAAGAGTTGAACTTACGAAACTGCTCGTTTCTAAAGAGGCAGGGCGCATAAGGGATGCTTATAAAACAGGCATGACAAAATATTTTCTGCCTGAACTTGATGTTGCGATGGAAACTGAACAGAAAAATCCGCATCATATCTATACGGTCGGAGAACACAGCATATACGGTATAGAAGTTATGAACTGTTTCTTTGAAATTACTTCCGATAAAAAGATTTATGATAAGATACCTGAGAATGTACTTGAGACGGCAAAGAAACTTGCCGCTAAAATGGATAAAAAACAGCAGACTGTTTTGTGCATGACAATGCTTCTTCACGATATTGCAAAGCCTGTTGTCATGTCGATTGATGAAAAAGGAATAGGTCACTTTATCGGTCATCCGGTGCAGAGCGAGAAAATGGCAAAGAAGATAATGAGAAGGCTTACTTTTGACAATGATTCCATATCAAAAGCGTGCAGGCTCATAAGATTTCATGATTACCGCATGGAAGATACGAGCAGAGCTTTCAGGCGTGCCGTGTCAAAGATAGGTGCGGACATTATGGATATGCTTTTTCTTGTCGAGTATGCGGATGTGCTGGCACAGAGCGATATGCAGCGGGATGAAAAACTTGCAAAGATAGACGCAGGTGTTAAAAGGTTTGAATATATTATGGCAAATGCACAGCCTTTGTCGATAAAAGACCTTGCGGTTACAGGTTCAGACCTTATAGCCGCAGGTGTAAAACCGGGACCAAAGATGGGTGAGATACTTAAGGCAATGCTCGATAAGGTGCTTGATGAACCTGAACTGAACACAAAAGACGGTCTGTTAAATTATCTTAAATGTGAGAACGGCAATAAAAATGTTGAGGACATGGAAAAATTGTAGTAAAATAACTGTAAATGTTGTTTATTTGTTGCTGGTTGCACCACAGGTGTGAACAGTAAAGTTTATTTTGTGTTTCACACAAATTTGCTATGTGCTGCAAATGCACAAGAATGGAGATTATTATGGATTTGAATGTAAGGCTTGCGAAGATGACAAAAGCTATGAAGACACAGCTTTTTATCGACAATCTTACAACGATATTTAACCCACAGGCTCTTTTTAGTGACGGTACGGCGCAGTATCGTATTCCGCCTGAGCCAAAAGCAAATGAGAGTGTAAAACTCAGATTCAGAACGGGCAGGGAAAATATTGATAAGGTAGTTCTTGTTGTGTGTACCGATACACGTATTGAGATGAAAAAAGTATATAATGACAGACTGTTTGACTATTATGAGAGTACGGTCGAACTTTCTGACAAGATGATAGATTACTATTTTGAGGTGACGAGCGGAACGGTCACGGTATATTACAACAATGTAGGTGTGTGCAGCGGTGTTGAGCCGTATTATAATTTTACGATAACACCATCCTTTCAGACACCCGACTGGGCGAAAGGTGCAGTATTTTATCAGATATATGTTGACCGGTTTTACAACGGTGACAGGTCAAATGATGTTGAGAAAGATGAGTATGTCTATATAGGCGAGGGTACTGACAAGGTTACTGACTGGTTTAAGTACCCGGCATCGATGGGTGTAAGGGAATTTTACGGCGGAGATATTGCAGGAGTATGGCAGAAACTTGATTATCTTCAGGAACTTGGTGTAGATGCGATATATTTTAATCCGCTTTTCGTATCACCGTCAAACCACAAATATGATATTCAGGATTATGATTATATAGATCCTCATTTTGGAAAGATAGTTAAGGATGAGGGTGATGTGCTTCACAGGGATGAAAATGGAAATCTCATGTGTGACGGAACTTATCCAAACAAATATGCCACAAAATATGTGTGCAGGGTTACGGATAAAGAAAACCTCGAGGCGAGCAATCAGTTTTTTGCTGAGTTTGTCGAGGAGGTTCACAAAAGAGGCATGAAAGTTATTCTCGACGGAGTTTTCAATCACTGCGGCTCTTTCAATAAATGGCTTGACAGAGAGTGTATTTATGAGGATGCTGAGGGTTATGAAAAAGGAGCTTATGTATCAGGAGACAGCCCTTACAGGACTTTCTTTAAATTTAATGAAGATATGTGGCCGTACAATTATCATTATGACGGCTGGTGGGGACATGATACACTCCCTAAGTTAAATTATGAAGATTCACCGCTTTTATTTGACTATATCATGCATATAGCGAGAAAGTGGGTTTCACCGCCGTACAATGTTGACGGCTGGAGACTTGATGTTGCGGCAGACCTCGGACAGTCACAGGAGTACAATCATTATTTCTGGAAAGAGTTCAGAAGAAATGTCAAGGAGGCAAATCCTGAAGCTATCGTGCTTGCAGAGCATTACGGTGACCCTACAAGCTGGCTTAGAGGTGACCAGTGGGATACGGTTATGAACTATGACGCGTTCATGGAGCCTATCACATGGTTTTTGACAGGTGTTGAAAAGCACAGTGATGAGTACAGGGAAGATCTTCTTGGCAATGCCGATGCGTTTTTCGGTTCTATGCGAAATTATATGACAAGATTTAATACACAGTCGCTTCAGGTTGCAATGAACGAACTTTCAAATCACGATCATTCAAGATTTATGACGAGAACAAATCACAGAGTCGGAAGAACGGCAAGTGTAGGACCTCAGGCGGCAGATGAGGGCATAGATAAGGCTCTTTTCAGGCTTGGTGTCATGATACAGATGACATGGCCGGGAGCACCGACAATATATTATGGTGATGAGGCAGGACTTTGCGGCTGGACTGACCCGGATAACAGAAGAACTTATCCGTGGGGCAGAGAGGACAATGAACTTATCGAGTTCCACAGACAGCTTATAAGGATACACAAGGATTACCAGGTGTTTAAGACAGGTTCGATAATGTTCTTAAAAGGTCAGTATAAGTTTATCGGTTATGGAAGATTTGATGAAAATGACAAGATAGTTGTTATGATAAACAGCAGCGATGAGGTTCGTGAAGCTGATATACCGGTATGGCGTCTTGGAATCATACAGGAGACACGAATGGCAAGACTTATGCTTAGTGACAGGGATGGTTATTCAGACGAGGCAAAGGTCTATCCGGTCATAAATGGAAATATACATGTCGAATGTCCTCCGATGTCTGGAATGATAATAAAAGATATAGAAAGCATGGGATAGAATAAGATATGGGAAAGATAAGAGACTGGATGCATGGCAGTGGAAGAAAGACCGTCATAGCGGTTGTGACGGTTATCGCGGCTGCAATAGTCATACATTATTTTGTGGTGGAAAGGCATGGCAAATGGGGACTTGAGAGTGCCTACAGTGCAGGTGTCAATGAGACGGTGTCACCGAAGCCACAGAAAGATTATTATGTCGGCGGCAGCAGTATAGGCGGAGTCGACAAAAATACGAAAATATCTACGGGTGATACCATAAAAAAGGCTGATGAGTAGAGGTGGTGCGGTAGTTTCTGACAGTAATTATCTTGTGTTGCTGCCGCAAATAGGACAGCAATAATCGTACAACGAAAAAGTTGTCCGTTATTTATATATTTTCATTGCTTTTATAATAATAATTATAATATAATATAATGAAAGGGTCAAAAGCAGATTGTAATGTATGTTTACATACAGATTGCTTGACACATTAAACACTGACAATAAGATTGCAGGTGTTAGCCGGGGTACAAAGATAACCCGGACGGAATAAAGTGCCGGATGTAAAAAAACGGCGGAACGGGGGAAAAAATGTACAGTTTAATTCCAGTGGTATGTGCACAGGATATCACAGCACTTGTTCGTGCACTGCCTGGTTCTGTAGCCCAGGGTCTTATCTGGGGAATTATGGCGATAGGAGTGTTTTTAACATTTAAGATACTTGATTTTGCCGATCTTACGGTTGATGGTACCATGGCAACCGGTGGTGTTGTTACGGTAATGCTTATATTGAAAGGATGGAATCCGGTTGCGGCAGTTGCAGTTGCATTTGTTGCAGGTATGCTTGCCGGACTTATAACGGGTATTTTACATACGGTACTCGGTATTCCGGATATTTTGGCAGGTATTCTTACACAGCTTTCATTATATTCGATAAATCTGAACATATCTGAGGGAAAAGCCAATCAGGCTGTAAATGTAGATATGTATAAACTCGTTGTTTCAGGCAGGGACAATCCGGCAGCAATAGTGACGGTAGTCATTATACTTGTGGTAGTTATCGCACTTATGTACTGGTTCTTTGGAACAGAACTCGGTTTCACTATCAGGGCGACAGGATGCAATCCAAATATGTCAAGGGCACAGGGAATCAACACAAATGTTGCAAAGGTGCTTGCACTTGTATTTTCAAACGGTCTTGTAGGATTTGCCGGAGGACTTCTCTCACAGTATCAGGGCAACTTCGATGTAAACATGGGACGAGGTTCTATCGTTATCGGACTTGCTTCTGTTATCATAGGCGAGGTGCTTGGAGAAGCAATATTTGGAAAGAAACTTAATTTTAGTGGAAGACTTGCATTTGTAGCAGTCGGAAGTATAATTTACTACATAGTTATCCAGTTTGTATTGTGGCTTGGTCTTCCTACAATAGATATGAAGATGTTCTCAGCTATGGTAGTTGCGATATTCCTTGCAGTTCCTTACCTCAGGGGAAAGGCTAAAAATTCATACAGAAAAGCTGCAAAAGGAGGTGCCGGAAAATGTTAGAGTTAAACAATGTGCATAAGACATTTAATCTTGGTACAATAAACGAAAAGAAAGCATTAAATGGTGTCAATTTAAAACTTGAGGACGGAGATTTTGTTACCGTTATCGGTGGAAACGGAGCAGGAAAATCTACCACTCTCAATGCTGTTGCAGGTGTATGGCCCATAGATTCTGGAAGTATTATTATTGACGGAGTTGATATGACAGGTCTTTCGGAACATAAGAGAGCACCTTATCTCGGCAGGGTATTTCAGGATCCTATGAACGGAACGGCAGCGACAATGGAAATCATAGAAAATCTTGCTCTTGCGGCAAGAAGGGGACAGCGAAGAGGTCTTAAGTGGGGCGTTACTAAGTCTGAGAAGAAAAAGTACAGGGAAATGCTTGCAAAACTTGATCTTGGTCTTGAGGACAGAATGACATCAAAGGTCGGACTTCTTTCGGGAGGTCAGAGACAGGCACTTACACTTCTTATGGCAACGATTAAAAAGCCTAAGCTTCTTCTTTTGGATGAGCATACGGCAGCACTTGATCCAAAGACCGCAGCAAAGGTGC
The DNA here is from genome assembly GCA_050874945.1 of Butyribacter sp. Classification (GTDB taxonomy): domain Bacteria; phylum Bacillota; class Clostridia; order Lachnospirales; family Lachnospiraceae; genus Butyribacter. Next base: position 7,924 of record JBNMLR010000021.1, read on the forward strand.
TTGAATTATCAGATAAGATTATCGCAGACAATCATCTTACTGCTATGATGGTAACACACAATATGAGAGATGCGATAGTACATGGAAACCGCCTTATTATGATGAATGAAGGAAAAGTTATTCTTGACATAAAAGGTGAGGAAAAGAAAAAACTAACTGTTGAAGATCTTCTCCAGAAATTTGAGGAAGTGAGCGGCGAAGAATTTTCAAATGACAAGGCATTGTTAGGATAGATTTTAACAGAGAGATGTCACGAAAAGTGACACCCTCTTAATAATATACATAAAAGTTTTATATTTACAAATAAAAACGGAAATGAGGAAAAAATGGGTCAGACTATTGCAAATGTATTTTATAAGCAAAGAAAGGACTTCTTAGAAGAACAGAAAGAGAGAGACAAAAGGCTTAAATTTCCGGAGAATGTTGAAGAAATCAGAGATATTCCATATCTCAAAGATGGATTAAAAGCACACCATCTTGATGTTTACAGACCTAAAAATATAACACTGGAGAATGGTAAACTTCCCATCATTATAAATGTGCATGGAGGAGGGCTTATTCTTGGAAATAAGGAATTTAACAGATATTTTTGTGCTAAACTGTGCAAACTGGGATATATTATATTCAGTGTAGAATACAGGCTTGTGCCTGACTGTATGTTCTATGACCAGTGTGAAGATTTGTCGAGAGCACTCGATTTTATTAATGAAAATCTTTCAAAGTATGGCGGAGATGCTGAAAGGATATATGCGTCAGGGGACAGTGGCGGAGCGTGTCTGCTCACATACACGACTGCAATGATAAAATGCAAAGACATGGCAGAGGCGGCAAAAGTAAAACCTGCCAAAATCGACATAAAGGCATTAGGACTTATAAGCGGAATGTTTTACACAAATAAGTTTGACCGGTTAGGATTGTTTCTTCCAAAATATCTTTATGGAAAAGATTATAAGAAGAGTGAGTACGCAAAGTATGTAAATCCTGAAAATATGGAACTGCTTGAGGCACTGCCTCCTTGTTTTCTGGTATCAAGCAGATATGATAATCTTAGAAAATATACGCTCAACTTTTATAAAGCTCTAAAGCCGGTAAATACAAAAAGTGAGTTGTTATATTTTGAGAAAGATAAAAAACTTACACACGCATTCAGTGTTTTTGAACCTGATCTGACGGAAAGTCACGAAACGATGAAAAAAATGTCGGATTATTTTGCACGAATCATTAAATAGTGAATAGACACTTGATAAGCCGGGGATTTGTTGTGTTTATACAGTGAGTAAACTTAGTATTGATTGTGCAATTATCCGGACAGTTAGAATATACGGAGGTGAAGCTTTTATGGACTATAATGAAAATGAATTTAAAGAAAAAGCAAATAGAAAAGCAAGGCGTATATGGTTTGTTTTTGCAATTCTGCTTTCAGCCAATTATGGTTCTGATGTATCTAAAGGTTTAAATACCGCATCATATTATCTGGTATTTCTGGCACTTTGCTGGATTCCGATAATAGTGGGAGAGATACTGCTTAGAAAAAAGGGCTGGGAGACAGACCTTTATAAATATGATCTTGTTATAGGATATGGAATTTTTTATACATTCGTCATAAGTACGACAGAGTCACCAATAGCATTTACTTATGTCCTGCCGGTTACAAGTCTTTTAGTATTGTATAAAAACCGTAAATTTATGATATATTGCGGAGTTGTCAATTCCATAATAATCATTATAAGTTCCGTATATCATGTGATGGGTGGTTACAATTCAGCAACAGACATGAAAAACTATCAGCTTGAATTTTCGGCGACGGTGCTTTGTTATATATGTTATGTTATGTCGATACATCATCTTAACGAATCAGATGGTGCGATGACAAACAGCATAAAGGCTGACCTTAAGCGAGTTATAACTACCGTAGAGAAAGTTAAAAAAGCAAGCAACTCCATTATGAGCGGAGTTTCAGTTGTAAGAGAGATTTCGGTTGAAAATACACACAGTGCAGGTGTTGTTGCCGATGGAATGGTTACTCTTACTGACAATAATAACAAACTTGAAAGTACAACCGATTCATCTGTGGAAATGACAACTGACATAAGTTCGCAGGTGGAACGCGTGGCAGAAATGATAGAGCAGATGGTTACATTGACAGCGGAATCGACAGAACACGCAAAGACGAGTTCAACAGACCTTGAAAGTCTTGTGGAGACTACTCATGCAATGACCGATTTAGCTTCTGATATGGGACAGATTCTTGAAAATTTCAGGGAAGAGTTTGACCGGGTTAAGGCTGAAACGGGCAAAATAGAGGAGATAACCGAACAAACTACATTGCTTGCATTAAATGCTTCGATAGAAGCGGCAAGGGCAGGCGAGGCAGGAAGAGGATTTGGAGTAGTTGCACAGCAGATAAGTTCGCTAAGTACAGAGACACAGTCATCATCGGGACAGATAGAAGATGCACTTATAAGGCTTCAGGAGACATCAGACAAGATGACGGCTTCTATGGAGGAGACGATAAATCTTGTTCAGGAAACATATAAGAAAGTCACAAAGACAGGAAAAAATGTCGGCAAGATAAATAATGATTCAAAACAGCTTGAAAGTCATATTCAGGAAATTGACACGGCAATGAAAGAGGTTGAAAACTCAAATCACCAGCTTGTAGACAATATGGACAGCGTATCGGGAATTGTTTCTGATATGACGGGATGTATATCATATTCAAACGAGATGAGCAGCCGTATGCTCAGCAAATATGAGGAGTCTATGACAAATATCAACGATATAGAGAAAATCGTAGAGGCTCTTATGTGCGAACTCGGTATAGGCGGATTCATGGGAATTGAAGATATAATGCCGGGCATGAAAGTCCAGATAACAATGGATGATGAATCAGCGGAAGCATATCACGGTGAAGTTACTGCACAGAAAGATGACAGAATAGAAGTAAATCTTCCTAAGCTGAATAAGGATTCAGCAAAGGATAGAACTTGCAGGATGCAGATTACGGTCGGAAATGTGTTATACATATGGAAAGATGCGAAAATTGTTCCTTTGGCTTCAGGAAATGCACATTCATTTGAGGTAATTGTTACATCAAGACCGAAGATAAAGAACCGTAGAAAATATCCTCGTATGGATATAAGCAATAAGTGTAAGATACTTGTCGAGGAGTCAGGAAAAGAGATTGACGGAAGACTTGACAATATAAGTGCAAACGGTTTTGCACTGCTCACGAAAGAGTCATATTTTAAAGACAATAAGGGAGCAAAGATTAAGATAACCATAGAAGATTTTGATCTTCCAAAACATAATGTTCTCGAAGGTAAGGTCATCAGGTGCTCGGAAAATGAGGGTATGTTCATAGTAGGATGCCAGATGCCTGAGGATGACAACGAAATAAGAGAGTATGTAAACAACAGTATCTAACACTATCAAGGAAGTCCCTAATCACTTATTATGTAATAGAAGTGATTGGGGACTTCCTTGTATCAGGAGGGGCGATAGCTCCTTCTGATATGCTGCGATAGCAGTAATAGTGTTATGAGCAAGTAGCAAAGCGGATTGCGAATGCCTCGTTTAAATAAGTTCAGCCTTTCATTGCTCCCTAAGCTGGTGGTGAAGCACTTTATCTTTATACATTTCTTCGTCAGCGGCTTTTATAAAGTCGTCAAGTGAAATATCAGAAGTTGGAACTCCTGTTATGATTCCGATACTTGCACTTACATCATAAGGATAATCGTGTGTCTTATTAAAAATATTGATATTCTGGTGGATCTTATCCAAAAAGTCATTGGCTTCAAGTCCATCTGAGAGAGGACCTGCCATGACAAATTCATCACCGCCAAATCTCGCACAGGTTTCATCCTGAATACTTGATTTTATAAGTATATTTCCTATTGCAGAGATAGCAATATCACCGTCTGAATGACCATATGTGTCGTTTATCTTTTTAAGTCCGTTCAGGTCAACGGAGATTGCGATAAAATGCTTTTCCTCATTTATGCAGCGGTTAAAGTCGGGCAGAACTTTCTGATAAAAACCGCGTCTGTTTAAAAGACCTGTAAGAGGGTCATGTATATACTTATTTTCAAGACTTGATATGATATTCTGCTGTCTCTGATGTACTTTCATGGTTTCAAGAGCATTGCTCACATTCATAAGAAATTGATAGAGCTGCTCCATGTTCATTTTGTCAGGTTCATACACTAAAGCTGCGTAGCCGATCGTATGGTCGAGTACGTGCAATGGGAGAAACAATATGTTATCTTCCTCCTCAAGTACCGATTCGATGTTTGGAAGAAGATTTGAAGTCTCAAAATCAGTCATTCCCTGCCATACGGTATCATGTTTTGATAATACAACATCCATATGATTTGAATATCCGAAATGAAGCGATGCCTTGTCGTCCAAAATATCGGATAATTCTTCTTCTTCGGTCAGAAAATTATCGACAACGCAGAGCCAGAAACGATGGCTGAAAAAGTTGTTTTCATATCGTGTAAGTTTGTCGAACATACCCTGAAATGAAGTATTGTCGTTAAGGTCGGCAGTCATATTTATCTGGTTTTTGTTAAACTGAATCTGCTCATCAAACTTGTTGTTAAGGTCATATGAAAGGTTGTTGTATTTTTTAATACTGTCATAATGACATCCGCATGAACCGCCTATGATAACATTTGAATTTATATAGTTGGAGACGGAAACTTCCTTATTGTCAAAAAGACCACGCAAAATATCAAATGCCCTGATAACGGCACTTTCATAATCGTGCTGGGCGGTAGTGATGGCTGGGTAATGGTCGATAGCCTGAATCAGACCGTCAAATCCCGTAATCGCTATTTCTCGTGGAAGATCATATCCTGCATTTATAAGTGAATTGTACGCCGTAATCGCCATTGTATCATTGGCGCAGGCTATTGCCTGCGGCATAGGGAGGTCACTGTTTATAAAATCTTTTATGACTTTTTTTGTAGGGATGCTCCAAAATCCGCCATACCCTATGCGTTCTTCTTCAATGGGAATATCATGTTCTTTGAGCACTTTTTTATAAATCTCAATGCGTTCATCAGAATATGAATTTCCTTTAATTCCTGCAATAAAGTTGATGCGTGTATAATGGTGATCTTCTACAAGATGACATAATATTTTTTCAAGTGCAGCCTTATAATCAAAATTTATATTGTAACAGCCGTCAATATAGTGGTCTATCGAAATGACCGGTATATCGTTAAGCTTTGCATGGCGGATAAGATCGTCACGGACGGCAGGACATTTTATCGTTTCGGATAAGATTATCATGGCATCGATAAGCTTATAATTTATAAGGCTGAAAATACAACTCTCACCTATGTCATGTTTGCCCTTTGAAGCTGCTCTGTATAAATCACTAAAGGAACGGAAAAATAGTATTTTGTAGTTGTATTTTTTTGCATATTGAGTAAAGTAATGCATATAGTGTTTGTTGGAATCTGTATCAATGGCAGCACAACAGACAGCTATGATGTGAGTGTCAATACTTAGCATTTTTCACGACCTTTCTTAAATAAAATATTGTAAAGCAATCCGTACATCAGTTGGGACAAAATAGCTTTTGAACCCAACATCATAATATCATCTATATAAAATAA
>JBNMLR010000022.1:0-13494 GCA_050874945.1 Butyribacter sp.
TCTCTCGTTAAATACATCTGCGGATTCATACTCCAAAATTCTTATCAGGTCTGCGGTTCCCTTTTTCATATTTTGCACAAGTAATGTGCAAAACTTCATATAACTTAAAAGTCCTATCCTCCTCCCAAACATCTCATATGCCTTTTCTTCACTCAATCCGTTTTCCATCTGCCTTTTTGTAAGAAGCATTTCTTCTATAAGATAAGAATTATCACTATAATTCTTATCTCGATAATTCTTACTCAAATAATTTTTATCCCGATAATTTTTACTCTGATAACTTTTATCAGTATAATTATCAGCTTTTGTTTTCTCCCTCTCTGTTTCCGTTATACGAATCCACGCATTTTTTACTGGTAATCCTGCATTTACCAGCAACACAAATTTTTCTATCATCTCAGGGTACGCAAGTTTTAACTGCTTTTCCCTTTCTGACACTTTACTTTTTGCCATGCTTTCCAGTAAATACGGAACAACAATAAACATGACTGCCATAATAGCCGTAAGTTTCCACAAAGGTTCATATCTGTTTATGCCATATCTTACTTTTTTTCCTGCGACTTTTTCAGGAAGTTTAAAATATCTCAGGCTTTTTGTTTTTTCCATAGCATCTGAAATCAGTTTATCCAACTCGTCCCATATGCTTTGCTCATTTCCTTTTTTCACCGGAGTTACAATAACATTAAACTTTAGTTTTTCCTTGAATGACTCGTATTTTATAACAGCCGTAAGTCCGACCTGCCGTGGCTTGCTTATCATGCTGCCACATACTTTTCCCTGCTCCGATATGATTTTCTCATCATCAGAAACCCATGACACCACAAACGGACTTCCTTTAACTTTTTTCATAAGATAAAGATTTTTACAGACTTTGTCAGAGGATTTATTTTCACCCAGATAGTGTGAATAAATATATTTTTTCACTTTTTCCGACTGTATCTTAATTTCCTCGTCACTATATTTTCTCTCCGACACGGATATGTCTAATTCTTTTTTCAATCCGTCTATTTCTGTTTCTACCTTAATCTCTTTTTGTTCACCGCCAATATCATTTTTCTCAATATAATAACCGGAAATCAGTTCATTGTCATTCTGACACGAAAGCAGCGTCACAAGAAATAATACCTGACATATCCCAAGCATATATAAAAATACTGATATATGTTTTATGTAATAATCCCGTTTTATATCATCATCGCTTTTTCCCACATACAGTTTTCTGTATCTTTTTAAGATTTCTTCCTTTAATTCCATATGAAATCTTTCCTGTAAAATACTTAAAATCCTGTTTGCCGCCGGCAGTACAAAATTATATTTATTATTAGTTTCAACCGGAATTTTCTTTTTATTTAAAAACCATTCATAAAGCAGAAACGCAAAATATAAACATAGTACTCCGACACTGACACCAAATAAAATAATATCCCTCAACAAAACCCTCCTTCTTATTTGTAGATTTACATCTTGTCCCCAATTAATTCTGCGGCTTACCATACGCAGCCAAGCGGATATTCACAATTCTCTCTGCCACTTTCTGATAACATTAAATTTTTATATCCGCTATCTTATTGCTGAGCATACAGCCTGACATATATATCAAAAATAATACTGTCATAAAAATATGCCCGCTCATCGTATAAAGACAATCCAGAAAGCCTGGTGAAGTTATCCAGAAATATACGATTATCAGGAGCGGTACAACATTCATTATCCTGCTCTCCATCTTTTTTGCCGCTATCATCGTTTTTATCTCCCTGTTCACCTCTATCTTACTGCTTATCTTATCTGCCGTGGATTTAACTATCTCAACCATATTTCCACCTGTCCTCTGTGCAATACAAAATATATCCGAAAAACACTTTATATCCTCAACATCACACTCTGATGCAAACTCAGATATTGCCTTTTCTATAGGAAGACTGTTTTCTACGGATACTATCATTCTCTCTACCTCAGGCAAAAGCAGCGACTTTTTTCCATATAACAGTTCTATATCTTTTTTTGACTCTCTTATGGAATTTTCAATAGAATATCCTGCTGAAAGTGCAGCCGACACGCTTAACATCATTTCTTTAAATTCAAGATTTATGTTCCATTTCCATTGTTCATTATTTCTTTTTATTTCAACTTTTATATTAAGCCAGCCATATATAAAAGATATAAAGAAACAGATTATAACTGACTTGTAAAATAACATTGATACTAAAAACATCTTTCCACATCCACAAAAAAAGTATTTTATCAACTTTGTTTTATCCGATTTCAATAAACTTATAGCACTATCCCGGCTCTTTGAAGCTTTTCCTTGTGGATAAGCCCTTTTTCTTTCCTGCATAAACTTCCTTTCACCCTCCCGTCTTTATCCTCACCTTCCTCAACGAACTCAAATAAAGTCTGAAGCTTTATCCTGTCCCCATCCATGCCGACAATCTCTGCTATCTCTAAAACCTTTCTGGTCTTATCACGAATCCTCCCAAGATGGATTATTATGTCAAGTGCAGATGCTATCTGATTTCTTATCGCCGTCACAGGTATATCCATTCCCGACAATACCAATGTTTCCAGTCTTGAAAGCATATCCTTTGAACTGTTTGCATGACCGGTACAAAGACTTCCGTCATGTCCGGTGTTCATTATGTTTAGCAGTTCACACGCCGCAGCATCTCTTATCTCACCCAATATTATTCTGTCAGGTCGCATTCTCAACGCTGACTTTAAGAGGTCTCTTATCGTTACCGCATTTTTGCCCTCAACATTTGCATTTCTTACTTCAAGTCTTACAAGATTTGGTATATTTCTTATCTGAAGTTCTGCCGCATCTTCTATCGTGATTATCCTCTCATCTTTTGGAATATAATCTGACAGTGCATTTAAAAATGTCGTTTTGCCGCTGCCTGTTCCACCACTTATAAAAATGTTGTAACCCGCCTTAACAAGCTTTTCCAAAAAATCCGCCGCTTCTTTTGTAATCGAACCTATTTCTATAAGCTTTTCCATTGTCATCGGACTCTCAGGAAACTTCCTTATGGTTACAACCGGTCCGCTAAGACTTACGGGTGGCAATACTACATTTACTCTTGAACCGTCAATAAGCCTGAAATCTACGATAGGACTTGTCTCGTTCACAACCCTGTTTACCTTTGATACTATCTGCTGGATAACATCTTCAAGTTTATTAACATCTACAAATTTTTCCGGGTATCTGCTTATCCTGCCATTCTTTTCAATAAAAATATTATCGTGTCCATTCACCATAATCTCAGTAATATCAGGATTATCTACAAGTTCCTGAAGTACATCCATTCCGCGTATTGAATTAAAAATTCCTCTGACAAGTATTTCCTTATCATTCTGTGATATATATGTACTATGGCTTTTTTCAAATACCCGTTCCTCTATCAGTTCATATAATTCTTCATCACTGCACTCACCTCCATCAATCATTTTTTCAACAAGTTCCCTGTAAATCTCCGTTTTTATTTTGCTTTTATTCTCCATATCTGCACTTACAATCCATGTTTTTATTCTGCTTATATCCTCCATATCCACACTTACAATCCATGTTTTTATTCTGCTTATATTCTCCATATCTACACTTACAATTCATGCTTTTATTCCACTTGTATTCTCCATGTCTACACTTACAATCCATATTTTTATTCTGCTTATACTGTCCGTATTTCCAACTTAAATCCGAATTGTTATCAGTTATTCAACATTTTTATGGCTCATATTTTTGACTCTTAATCAGGAAGCCCCTCTCTTTTTTGCTCAGTCAATCCCTGATTTTTCTGATGCAAAAAACATGATATTATCAAGATTCCCTGCCAGACCGTCACGCATCAGCGTCTTTTCAAAAGAACTAAGTCTCTGCCTGTCAATCTCATCGTGCACAGCAGAAAAATACAACTTATCACACTTTTGCATCAGCTCAATAAATGTCTCATTGAGATAACCTATCACAAAAATAACCGTCTCATACTCCATCTGACCTGAAATAATATTGATAAATTCCTCCAGTCCCTCAATATCAAAGTATTTAAGATCCCTGTAATCTTCCACCGAATATATACAATCCACGCCACCTCTGTGACATATTATCGATTGCAATTTTAGTGCCAGTTTACTGCCTTTTTTATTCAGATAATATATGACTTCTGACATTCCCCTTACATATGAAGTTTCATAAGTCATATCCTCTCCCTCGTATGAAAAAACCTGTTCACTCATATTGTTTTCCAGCCTTAATGCTCCATCAAGACCGTTTAACTGGTCGAGACGTACAAGAAGTGTCTTTTTTACTTTTGCCGTCTTTATCGCAAGGTCTACACCATATTTCAATGCCAGATTTACGCTGTCTGACGAATACACTCCTATTAACTCCGTATTAATCCTGACCGGGTTTTTGTTATTTTCTTCCAATCTGATTTTCTCGTCATCAGCTATATTTTCAAGCACCTCGTTAATAATCTTTTCTACCGACTGATACTTGAATATAACCGGGTATCTCTCACCCTCCATAACATAATTTCCCTCTGATAAAACGATTATCTTTCCGATTTCCTTTGTGTCCTTAACTTCATCAACATATTCCTGTCCCAGAAGCAGCACATCGAGTCTCGCCTTTTTTACAAACTCAGAAATTTTATCACACACGGTAAATATCCTGAAGTCTATACAACTGCTGCCACCCTGACAAAAATACTCCGCAAACCTCTCCGAATACACCGTCTTATCATATAGACCTATTACTACTTTCTCCAAACTATCCCTCCTCATATAATAAGTTTGTCTGCCTGAAAACAGCTTACAAACTCAATTTTTTAACAAAAGCAACAGTTCTGCCATAAATAAAAAGCCGACATACAATAAGCAGGCTCATTGTACTGCTAATGGTCTTTTTACGGCTGAACCGTCACCAGCAACACTAAAAAATACGCTGCTGCCGTCAATGGTGCCATGCGGATAATCGCTGCTCTTTCTGACTTTTCCGCTGCAAAATAATGCCCGGCACCACTGACACCATATAACAGATAATTTTTTAATCCCAAAAATCTGTTTAGCAGATACGGATTCTAAAAAACACGATATACCGCAGTAACCCCTGCAAGCATAATAGTGAGTGCAGCCACCTTTAAACCTAAAATAAATCCGTAAAATCCGGTAATCATACAAAATAATTTTATATCTCCTGCCCCTATTCCACGCAGCTTAAACACCGGCAAAAATATCAGACATATTAAAGTCATATCTTTTATCCCACGCATTGCACACAAAAATCCACCGAAATACATCTTGTATATAACCGACAAAATTATTGCCGGAATTACTATACGGTTACTTATCCTGTTTCTTTTCATGTCATCCATTCCAGCCATTAAAAGCATACTGCACACAAATATTTCTCTCATGTCTTTCACCTCCTCCGTTTGCGTGGGCTAACTTTAACACCACGCAAAATGTATGTCAACACCCCCTGTTTTTGGCTAAAACCGCCAAAATTTCACCTTTATTTTTGTTAATATCCAACTAAAAATTTTCTCACTCTGTTATTTATCCTGCACAACAATCCTCTCACTCCCATAGCTAAAATTTCATAAAACTTTTTTTAATTTTTTTGCTGTAATAATCTCCCATACCCTGTAATCACGGTATCTTCTCTTTTTCCAAGACCAAAATTTTAATTTGTCGTTTTTAAAGGGAAATTGTCAGAAAAATTTTTTTAACTTTTTTATAAAATTGCATATTTTTTCCAACTCTTGTCTATACTTATTTATAAATGATATTTGTTTGCCAAGCTAATTATAAATAGAGGTTTATGATAGTTTCGCAAATGCTCAGAGTCAAATAATGAAAACAGAGTTTACTGTGAAAAATAAAATTTTTCACACGCAGGATTTGTGCATATGCACAAACTTGATATGCCCCCAAAAGCGGGCAGGAATGGAGATTTTTATGATTTTTTCAAACAAAAAAAGAACCCCTCCCAAAAGAGAAGAGTTCCTTAAAAATGCGTTAAAAGAGACACAGCGAAGTTTTGAAAATGCCTACAAAGGACTCGAAAGTGTAGATGACCCCGACCTTATCGACCTTTTTATATACGAGATAAATGCCGCAAACCTCAGATACAAAGTGCTTCTGCGTGACATAAAAAACTCTGACACGGGCAAAACATAGACCATAATGCAATAAATCCATAAATTCATTAAAAAACAGACTTACAACATAGTCAAACTGAAATATGATAAACCTGCAATATGATAATTATATTCTTCCCCGCATTGCCTGAAATACACCGTACAGGTCGATGCCGCCATAACCGCATATCCTGTTTGGGACTTCCACACCCGTGTTTATCGCACCACGAATAAGATATTTCTGGACAGACACAGTATCCATCGTTATGTCATTTCTTCTTATTATCCCCCATTCCATCAGAAGTGCTGCTGCCCCGGCTGTTACCGCCGTGGCGGCACTTGAACCGCTCATATAGCCGTATCTTGCCAGTGACACATCATTTCTCTGTGCCCTGTCCGTAATGATACTTGGCATCGGACCAAATATATCTATCCCAGGACTGCATATATCAGGCTTTACATACCCCGACCTTGTGTAGCCACGGCTTGAGTCCGCAACAGCACTTGTCGTATATGAATTATAATAGGCATTTGACAATAGAGCTATATTATTTGCAGGATTGCATATTGTCACATCAGGGTCGCTTTCAAGAAAATAAGTCTCATCGGAGATAAAATTTTTTATCGGCAGCCACATATCAAAATAGCCGTCACCTCTGTTGTCATTAAAGACCCTTATCTTCCACAGTCCCGGTTCAACTGAGCTAAATCTCAGCCTGACACACTCGTCACCGCTCTCATATGCCGTTATCAGATAATCTATGTCAACCACCGTTTTTTCGAGCACAAACCTTATCCTGCGCTGCTCACCGAGTTTTGCCGTTGTCTTGCCGCTGTATTCACCGCTCGGAGAGATAATTCCTATCGCATAAAGATTTGGTGCATCTCCCCACAACTCTATCGTAAATCCCTCATCACTTCCCGTCCGCAGTTCGACCTCAACATCCTGCCCTGACCTTAACAGTCCGCTTCTGTAATGATGCCCGGCATTAGCTTCATTTCCACACGCTGTCACCGCACACACACCACTGTAATTTCCTATACTTTCGAGGTATTCCCCAAGACAGCCGCCCCTCTCATGCCCTCCTATGTTTGTTCCTATTCCAAAGCATATGATAAGAGGTTTTCCTGCTTTTACTGCCGTCTGCCACAGATATTTTATACCGAGCATTATATCCTGTTCACCGTAGACGACTTCGTCTCCGCCAATGCGAAAATATCTTTTAAGACCGTCTTTTGCTTCACGGCACTTAACGACGCAAATATCGGCAAGCGGAGCAACCCCCGAAAAATTTCTCTCGTCAATCTTGTTGCCGCAGGCAACCCCGGCAAGAAATGTCCCGTGTCCGTTTGTGTCTACACTTGGAACTATGTTTTTAGGATTATCAGACATAAGTGCTTCGTCAATATCGCTCCTTAAATATTCTGCTCCAAACAAAAATCCGTCGGGAATTTTTCCACTTTTCATATTTTCAACAGGTATTGTCTGGTCCCATATCGAATATATCCTGCTCGTTCCGTCAGCATCTAAAAAAGCGGGGTGACCGTAGTCTATCCCCGCTGGTGTGCGAACCAAAATCTGTCTGCTTATACTTTTGCTTTCAACTTTTAGTATCTTCCTGCCTGTAAGCCGGAAAACCACTCTCATTTTCGCTCAGTCAATTATTATTTGCCCTGACCGTAATATGCGTTAGCACCGTGTTTACGATAGTAATGCTTGTCCTGAAGTTCCTGTGGTGCAGGCTGGATTCTAGGGTTGATAGTCTCAGCACGATATGCCATCTTTCCTACTTCCTCAAGAACCACTGCATTGTGAACTGCCTCGTGAGCATCTTTGCCCCATGCAAATGGTCCGTGGTTTTTGCAAAGAACAGCAGGAACAGCTACAGGGTCAAGATTTCTTGCATTGAACTCACTTACGATAAGTTTTCCCGTATTCTCCTCATATGCGTCCTCGATTTCGTCCTTTGTAAGACAGCGTACACATGGAACTTCACCGTAAATATAATCAGCGTGTGTTGTTCCGTAGCATGGAATTGATCTTCCTGCCTGTGCCCAGCTTGTTGCATATGATGAATGAGTATGTACAACTCCTCCGATGTCCTTAAATGCTTTGTAAAGCTCCACATGAGTTGCCGTATCTGATGATGGATTGTATTTTCCCTCAACTTTGTTTCCATTGAGGTCAACAAGTACCATATCGTCAGGTGTAAGTTTGTCATAATCGACACCGCTTGGCTTGATAGCGAAAATTCCGCTCTCTCTGTCAATCTCACTTACATTTCCCCATGTAAATGTTACAAGACCGTACTTTGGTAAAAGCATATTTGCCTCATAAACTCTTTTCTTTAATTCCTCTAACATATTTTTCCTCCTTCTCAGTGAAAATTTTTAATAAGTGTTATAGAAAAAGCTAAATTTATTTAGTATTTTCTATAATAAAGTTCTGTAACAAGTTTAACTCAAAATTAAGACAATGTAAAGACTTTTCGGCTCTAATCTTTGATGCAATTTCATTCATTATATTAAGACAACTTAACAGTTCGCTCTCTGATATGTCATTTGCCGAAAAAGCAGCCTTTTCAAGTATCTCCTTAAAGTTTCCTATATCACATATCTCCGACAGTCTTTCGATGTATTCATCATCGGAAAGCTTTTCCATTTTCCTGCCGTCATGTCCCATATACACGGCAAAAAATCTTCTTGCAGCAAAAAGTTTTTCTGAATTAGTGTCTGCCCTCGTAATCTTTCTTTTATATAAAAGATAAAACAGCTTTTTCCTGCCATAAAAGATATATATCGCAAAAAGTACAGCGACCACAGCAAAAACAAGCAGTAATCTTACATATAACGGCAGTCCTGTTCCGTTTTTTATCACGCTTTTGTCTGACTGATTTTTCTTAGTATTACTTTTTGTATTATCCTTAACCTTTGTTTTGTTTTCTGTTTTCTTGTTATCAGAATTTTTCCTGTTGTTATTTTTCTTTTTTACATTCCTGTTATTATTTTTAGCTTTATTATTCTTTGGTCTTGCCGTACTTTTCTCCCTGTTTTGAGCTTTGTCTGCCGCTTTAGTGCTTTTCGGTACGGGTTCAAAAGAAATCTGTGTCGGTTCTTCATCGGCATATTCCTTTGAGATTGCAGATGCTTTTGTCATATCTACCGGCAGCCAGCCAACACCCTCTTTATATATCTCAGACCATGCGTGTGCATCCTCATCATGTACCTGTGCCACATAGTACACTTTATCTTTTCCCGAAGCACTCTTTTTCACTACCTCTTTAAACTGACTTGGAAACACCATATAACCTGCGGCATATCTTGCCGGGATGTTTTTTAATCTTAAAAGGAGCGTTGATGCTGTTGCATAATGCTCACAGTAACCCTTTTTATTTTCAAAAAGAAAATAGTCAAGATAATCTTTCGTCAGAGGAAGTCTGCCCGGATTTTTTGTGTATGTCGTATCCGCCTGTAATGCAGACTCTATTTTCTGACATTTAAGGCTTAATTGTTCAGGCAATTCTATTCCATTTGCAAACTTTTTTAACCTGTCATCATCCGGCACTCCAAGATAATTTTCTCTGACATATTCTCTATATTTTGTATCTGTGACATAACTTTTATCGCTGTTTAATAGAAAATTATACTCCGAATAGGCAACATCATAATATTTTATATGATAATCATCAGATTTTCTTGTTATACTTCTCTCCAAATCATTTAACTTTATCCCATTATCAAAAGTCGTTATATTCTCATCATCAGATTTTTTATCCGTGTTTATACTTTTTACATCACTGTAATAAGGCAGAGCCAGTTTTTTATCTCCAAGATTTACTTTATTGTCATATTGGATAAGCATATTTATAAGCTTTGTCCCACTGCTTTTATCCGACATATTTTCAACAGAATCATATCCGTAAGAAAAAATACTTTTCAAACGATAAGAATAAAAACCTGACCCTTCTGCTTTACTCGTCCATCTGCCGTTATCGTATGTGTCCGCACTAAATTCCTTAAAATATATTTTTGACTCTGGCTTTTTGTCGAGCACTATCTCAAACATATTTTTTCCCGTGTAGACAGGCGAACCATTGGATAATCTTCCACGATAACTCATATTCTGTATCCGTTCGACAATATCGTCCGCAATATTCTTTGCTATATTTTCATATTGCTGTTGTTTTCTTAAAATCTGATTATTTTTCGACATAATCTTTTCTTCCGTCCGCCCCACAGCAAAAAACGACACTATCATACAGACTGCCGTTATAGCTGAAATGACCGCATATCCCACCGCCTTATTTTTCATTTTACGGTTTGTAATCGAAAACGCTATACCCACACCGCCTGCAACAAGCATCGCAAAAGTCCCCACTGACGGCGTTTTTCCGTACATCATTCCCAAAATGATTACCACCGCCGCAGGAATATAACTCCACATTCTGCTTTTCAGACTAAAAATACAGACTGCCATAGCAAGAAGCAATACTCCTATTATCACGATAATGGCTGCTTTTCCGCTGCCCCCGAACCGTGAGCCCTGCAGAACATCGGTCACATCCGCCGCTGTATCAGACTGTAAATACTCCTGTTTTTTTATGTTTACATAATTAAGAAGTATATTTACACTCTTTTTCAGATAATCATGCCTTAAGAACGAATAACCCAAAAAAGCAATCGTATATCCGGCAAATAATATATTTCTGCGAACTGTTTTTAACAGCCCCGTCAATGTAAATATCAACGAGAAGATGATTATTGCCAGATATACCTCTCTATAATCTGCAGGATAACTAAATTCATCACAAAAACTGCGGTAGATTCCAACGGCAGTTATCGCCATAAAAATTCCCGCTAAAGGCATTGTCTGTCTCTTTTTTTGCCTGATTCCATACAATTCCATAACCTTAACCCGTTCTCTCCATTTCTATAAGCGTCTCTTTATCAATAACAGGATTTTTTCCTGCTGAACGCAAATTAAGTTCATCATAAACATTTATCTCACATAACGCACGGTACAATTCTTCCTCATTTGAGACATATGCTTTTTTGACCTGCTTCTGCCGTGCATCATACCAGACATAGACTATATTTTCACCGTTTTCGATAGCACCAAAACCTGCCCTGTTCCATTTATCAAATTCTCTTGCGATTTCTTCTCTTTTTAACGGTTTTGTCTCTATATAATAATAGTAACAGTTTTTACTGTCATCCAGAAATTCCTTTACATAGAGCGTATTACTTTTTGATGAGAGTTTCCAATGTATGTTCCTAAGCCTGTCACCATTCCTATACTCCCTGACATGGCTGAAATCTCCGTTATTTTCATTTTTTTCATTTACCATAATGCAATTCTCATCATTATCATGCTCTTTTTCTGCGTTTTGAATATAGTTTTCATCAGTCACAGGCACTACACAGACCGCTTCACTTTTATTTTTCATATGTCTGTTCAACTTGAAAAATCCCAGATAATCGTATATTCCTGCCTTTTTAACAGAAACAACATAATTTCCTGATAAAATCTCATCATCCCTGAAACTGTATGAATGTCTCTCCGTGCTTTTTGCCTGACACCACTTCTTAATAACAACTTTTTTTTGCTTCATGTTATACGGGTCAAGACAACACAATGTAATCAGTATTTTTCCGCTCGGCAAAATGCTCCTGTTTTCAAGAACAAGTTCAAAATTTATCCGTCCGTATCTGTTTATGACCGGCTCTGTTTCAAGCTTTATCTTAAGCCTGAAAAACAATATTATATCCGTGATGAACAATATACTTCCGATTAAAATCTCAGCATAGAACACAAACAAAAAACCGTTGCTGTTATATAAAACTGACATATATAAAGTAAATAATACACTCAAAATAAATGTCAAAATCCTACCTGCCATTTTCTCCCCATTTCTTCTTTTTAATTCCCGGTGCTTTCGTGCCGTCACTTATTTTTTTGACCGCCATCTGCGGAGAAATACCCTCTCCCGTGGCTCTTCCCGACATGACAATCCTGTGCGGAGCAATCTTTTCAAATGCCTCTTTAGCATCTTTTGGTGTCACATAATCCCTGTCATCAAGAAATGCAAATGCTTTAGCCAGCTTTGTGAGTGCTATCGTTCCTCTCGGACTTACGCCAAGCCTTATATAATCACTTCCTCTGGTAGCACGGATAAGCCTGCATATATAATCATAAACTTCATCAGCTATAAAAATATCTTTCACATATTTTCTTATATTTAAAAGTTCTTCTCCGTCAATGACGGACTCAACACTTTCTGACATACGCACATTTTCATAATCTTTTTCACAATTTTTTGCAATCTTTATTTCATCCTCAAGTGAAGGATAACCCATTGAGATACATATCATAAATCTGTCAAGCTGTGATTCCGGCAAAAGCTGTGTTCCTATACTTCCCTCCGGGTTTTGCGTGGCTATGACTATAAACGGCTCAGGAACTTTTCTCGTCACACCGTCAACGGTCACGCTCTTTTCCTCCATCACCTCAAGAAGTGCCGACTGCGTTTTCGGTGAGGTTCTGTTTATCTCATCCGCAAGGAAAAAATTGCACATTACAGGTCCCGGCTGGTAAATAAATTCCTGACTCTTGTTGTCATACATATTAAATCCGGTAATATCTGCCGGCATTACATCCGATGTGAACTGTGTCCTCTTGTTTTCAAGACCCATTGCTTTTGCAAATGCCGTTGCGAGTGATGTTTTTCCGACACCCGGAACATCATCAATAAGTATATGTCCCTCAGCTAAAATTGCCGCCATAACACTTCTTATACAGTCGTCTTTTCCTATAACGACCTTTCCCACTTCATCTAAAACCTTAACACAATCTGAATAATATTTTTCTTTCATGCTCCTGTCTATACCTTTCTTCTATTTTCGCACGGCATACCCCGTATCTATAAACCCAACCATAACTCCCTGTCCGTACATAGACAGATTCGGCTGATTTCTGACTTTTGTTATCCCTGCTGACGCAAGAACCGGCTCTGATGACATAAGACCATAACAGGCAGGCACAAAAAATGCACCGCTGTTTATGTCACTTCTAACTTCATCACCCCTTACATATGCAATCGCAAATCTCTCAGAGATTATCTGATAACATCCCTCACCATATTTATCGGTCAGGTATTTTTCATCCCCATAATACTCTACAAGATAATCCTGATATTCCTGCGAAACTGCCGCCTCCATACACAACCTGTTCATGCTAATATTCTCCACTTCTTTATTTCATATTTAAATAATATCAAATTGCGAAACTCTCATAATACTTTATTAAATTGTGCAAATATAACAAATAGTATTTTCGCAATCACCTATACCATTATAA
>JBNMLR010000023.1:0-13489 GCA_050874945.1 Butyribacter sp.
CACAAGATTTGTGTCTGCGCACACTTGACACAAATCTTGTGTGCGAAAGGTGAAACCTTTCGCACTATACAAAAAAATGTGTGCAGAAAAGTGGTTAATCATGAGTTTAGACGCAATTTCATCATCAATAAATACATACAGCAAAGTTGATACAACAAAGACAGACAGCACAAAAGAAACAGAAGCATCCGTTGCAACATCAACGAAAAACACAGCAGCAGACAAAGCAGCTTCTACTGATACATCAAAAGAAAACGGTGTTGTTTTCGACAAGACAACTGACAAAAAGACTGACAGTGCAAATCAGATTTACAACAAAGATGCCATTATTTCAAAGCTTAAAGCCGACCAGCAGTCACGCTTACAGTCTATGCAAAATCTTGTTGAAAAGCTTTTAAATAAGCAGAAAGGTACGTTTGACCTTGCAAGCCTTATGAAAAAAGATAATGTTTCAGGACTCAATCTTTCAGCTACATTTGAAGAAGCAGCTAAAAATGCGGATCCTGATACCATTAAAGCCGCTCAGGAAAGCATTTCAGAGGATGGTTACTGGGGCGTAAACAAAACATCTGACCGCCTTGTAAGCATGGCTATCGCACTTTCAGGTGGAGATACCGACAAAGCAGATGAGATGATGTCAGCAATCCAGAAAGGTTACGACAGAGCAACAGCAGCCTGGGGCAAAGATCTGCCTGACATTTGCAAAGATACGCTCGAAGCCACAAAACAGAAAATGGATGACTGGAAAAACGGCAAGACAACGGCAAAAGATTATTCAGATCTCCAGTAGGGCAGGATATTTTAAACACAAAGGACAAAGATGTCTCTAAAAAGATATGCTTTGTCCTTTTTTATAACCAAAAAACTTTTTCCACATACCATAGGAGGACACAGACAAAAATAACTGATTACTAATACGAAATGAGGGGTTAAATGACACATAAAAAAAGATTTCAGATTTTGATAGAATTTCTTATGCTCACCATAGGCTCGATAGTAGCAGCTTTCGCCATTGAGGAATTTCTCGTACCAAACACGATACTGGACGGTGGCATCATCGGCATCGGTATAATGATAAACAATCTCACTAAACTTCCACTCAGTATGCTTACCATCGTGCTAAACATACCTTTTCTGCTCTTTGGTCTGCACAAACTCGGCAAGATATTTATTATAAAAGCAGCATACTGCATGATGATATTTTCTCTTTTTGTATCACTCTTTGCTCCGTGGACAAATGCAACCGATGAAACCTTTCTCGCCGTCTGCTACGGCGGTGTCATTCTCGGAATTGGTGTCGGTCTTATCATAAGATTTGGCGGTTGTCTCGACGGAACTGAGGCTGTTGCGATAATCTTAAACCGAAAGTTCGGTCTTGCTGTCGGACAGATGGTTCTTATAATGAACCTCGTCATCTACTCTGTTGCAGGCATTCTTTTTGGCCCCGACAGAGCCATGTATAGCCTTTTGACCTACTTTATCACATCAAAGGTACTTGATGTTGTTGAAAACGGTGTAAACACAGCAAAGGCAGCAACCATAATCACTGATGATGCAAAAGAAATATCAGATAAGATATACCAGACACTCGGCAGAACCGTTACCCTTATGGAGGGTGAGGGGCTTGTCAGCGGAAAAAAAGTAGTTCTCTACTGTGTCCTTACACGCTTTGAAGTAAGAGAACTCACAAACATAATAAACTCCATCGATACCTCCGCTTTTGTCTCCATAACTGATGTTTCGGAGATAATAGGCAAACATATCAAAAAAACTGTATAACTCAAAACTGCTATCTCCTTGCCTAAAAGCTCATTTTTGTGTATATTATTATTAAATAAACCAGATAGATGCAAAATTAATTATTATCTGTTAAAAACTGCATTGACTAATACAACAAACACACAAGAGGGCATCACTTTCGACAGTCCCAGCAAAAATATTTAAGGGAGGAGGTCATTTTTGAATACAGAACTTAAAAATTCAATAACTGCTACTGATAAAGAAGCCCAGTATGATGAAAGTGCAAAAAGACTATTGGGGCAGAAAATCATACTTGCACATATCTTAGCAAAAACAGTTCCTAAATTTACAAATATGAAACCCATCTGGGTTTGCATGAATATGCTAGAAAACAGTATGAGCCATATTCACCTAACAAAAGATGACCTGATTGCAAAACACAACTGGCATGGAAATCTCGACCTGTTAAATATAATTATGGTAGGACTTTCAAATAATCTTCCACCACACGATAACACTTACGAAATGCACCGTCTTTTAAGTGCATTGCTTTCAAAAGATTTAACTGTAAACGAAAAAATAAATATAATAGGAAATGAATATGATATTCCTGTCGAAAATAATTTAAGAGAGGATGTGAATGTTATGTGCAATTTAAGTCAGGGTATAAAAGAAGATGGCATTGCCATCGGCGAGGCACGGGGCGAAGCAACTGCTGAAGCAAAAATAGTCCTAAATATGCATAACAACGGACTCACTCCCGAACAAATAGCCGCTTTTACAGACAAAAATATTGATGATGTGAAAGCCATCATAGCCGGTAAAGCTACTATTCCGGTTGAATAATTTTTAACTCAAAAAGGACATAACGCTTATTTCTAAGCATTATGTCCTTTATTAGTTAATATCCCTGTATCAACCTGAGATTATTTCTTTTTTACATTTACGGTAAGCACTTTATATACACCATTTCTGGCTACTACATAAATGCTGCACTTACCTTTCTTCTTAGCCGTTATCTTACCTTTCTTATTTACTGTAGCAATTTTCTTGTTGCTTGTGTAATAAAGAAGTGCCGGCTTTTTAATCTGTTTCTTTCCTGATACATATTTCAGTTTTGTCTTAATTGTAAATACTTTATTTTTCTTCTTATTGAGCTTGAGTGTAAGAATGCTCTGTTTTTTCTTCTTGTTATACTTTATCTTCTTATTTTTCCTGAATGATACAGTCTTAACATTTCCATAGCCTTTCTTTGTCTTTTTCATAGTGACATATGTCGTATATGAACGGCCTACTCTTACTCTCTGTCCATTTACATACTTGTATCCGATTACATAGAAGAAATAGTTTTTCTTCTTGCTGAGTTTTTTCTTTGCAATCTTAGTTATCGTATATTTGTATGTCTTTGTCTTTTTATTGTATTTGATGTTTTTGATAACTACAGCTTTTTTGCCATTAATGTTACCGTAAACAGTGTACTTTGTTGCACCTGTAAGCTTCTTCCATGAAACCTGAACTCTGTCTTTCTTCTTGCCTGACACTTTCGATGTAAGGTAAATTCTCTTGTTGGTTCCCTTAATTGCAGAATTTGATGCAGGCTTAGTTGTCGGTTCAATTGTAGGTCCGGTTGTCGGCTCTACTGTCGGTGCCACTGTTGGCTCTACCGTTGGTTCCACTGTCGGTGCTGTAGTAGGTTCTGCCGCCTTTTTATTCTTAATGCGAACCGGTATTTTAATTGTCTTTGTGATATTGTTTTCCGTATAGCTTACTACAATATCAGTATCATCGTTAGTATCTAATGAATCAATATTTGTAGTATATCCTTTGACTACACGGCACGCACCGTCTGAATAAACTGCTGTGATTATAAGGTTGTCAATATTTGGTTTCTCTCCTGCATTTACCGTTACGGCATATGTGTTTGACATTATTGCAACCATTGTCTTTTCTGACCAGTCTATGTCATCAAGCTCATCATCCGTAAGGTCCGCACGGTTTTTCCATACAGCGTATAATACTATTCTTCCGCTTTCACAGAGATTTTTGACCTCTGCTGAATCTTTGTACTCGACTGCTCCGGCAGGAGTTGTTGACCATCCCATAAACTTATATCCTGCAAGTTTGTATGAGTTGGCTCTGAGTGTTCCGTCCGTATCGTATGTCATGCTTGTGTCTTTCATGTTTCCTTTCACTTCCGCATTAACATTTTCAGGCTGATTTGCATCATAACCTACGATATAGCTGTTTGCCGTCCACACTGCATAGAGGTCAACATTGCCGCCGTCTACACCCGTAAGTGCTGACGGAATTTTCTGTCCGAGAGTGTATGTTACACCTGTCTCAGAAGTGATTGCCCATCCTGACAATGTGTATCCTTTTCTCTCAAATGTATCTGCACCCTTAAACTTATAATCATCTTCCTCATATCCAAGCGTATCTTTAACCTGGCTGCCGCTCTCATCGACTCCGCTTGCAGATACTCCTGAATTTTTGTCTGACTCAAGATAATTTTTATGATATGTGATACTGTAGCTGTTTGCTTTCCATACCGCATATAATGTTGTGTCAGTAGTTATGGCAAATGATGTCTTTGCATTGAGGTCAGTCTCATCATCAGTCTGATAATAAACCGGCTTCTCTGCACTGCTTGTCTTTGCCCAGCCGAGGAATGTATATCCTGTTCTCTTTGGCTGTTTTGCGAAATTAACTTCCACAACATCACCTGTCTTGTACTTCGTACCGTCTACCGGCTCATTTGTTCCACCATTCGGATTATATGTAACCGTTGATTTCGTAGACTTACCGGTAATGGCATAGAATATTATATTTCCTCCATCTTTATACAGTTTTACCTGTTCTAACATTTTGACACTGTCACCTGCTGCCTTAAAATCAACTTCATCTGACTCTTTATCAAGTGCCCATCCTACAAGGACAGTATCCTCGTCGAGTGTAAGACCCGTAATATCTTCCTGTGCCAATGTCGTTGTTTCCTGTCCGTAATGAACATCCTGTGATGCAACCTGCTGTCCGTCATACTCATAGTAGATTGTGTACTCATTCGGAATCCAGTAAGCATACAATGTCGTATCGTTTGCATTGTCATTTAGTGCGTGCTCAGATGTCGTAGTGAGGTCTTTTGTATAATACATTTCTCCCTCACCGTTTTTCTCAGTAAAGTAACCACCGAAAGTATAACCAAATTTAACAGGTATCTCGCTGAGAACAGTCATAGGCTCTCCTACTGTCACAGGGTCAAGTGTTTTATCCTCTGTCGTACTGTCAGCATATTCATCAAATGATGATACTTTATACTTGTTTACAAAAGTATATACAGACTGAACCGGTTCATATACCGCATAAAGCGTGATTTCTGTTCCGTCTACACTTGAAAGTCTGCTTACTTTATCTCCTGCCTGATAATCCGTCTTACCACCTGATACCATAGACCAGCCTTTAAACTTATATCCGCTCTTTGGCTCGAAACTCTTTGCAACATCTTCGCTAAGACCATCTTTCTTAGTGATTTCATCAAGTTCTGGTATTGCAAACTCCTTATCATATGCAACTTCACCGTCTGTAACTTCGGCTGTCTCATCATTAGGTGTTTTATATATTACTTTATATTTGTGAGCCTCCCATACCGGATAGAATGTTACTTCATTTCCAGGCATAGTGTAAGATTTCTCATCACCTGACTTGTAAATATGGTCTGCATAATCTGCATCATCAGATGATAAATCTTTCTGGTCAGTCCATCCGACAAATTCATAACCCTCTTTTGCAGGTGTTCTGTCAAAGTAAAGTGAGAATGTATCACCTTTCTTATATGTCTTTGTCTTAAATGCTGCTGCTGAGTCATTATTGTCTGTAAGATAGTTTACATCATTTTCCGGAATTTTATCCCATACAGCATATAATGTTTTATCACTGTCACCGTCTTTTGAAGTCCATGTAGGATATTTCACTGCATTTGACTCTACTACACTCTTACTCTCTACATAAGCATATCCTTCATCAGGAGCAGATGCATCCTGCTTTTCAGACCAGCCGAGGAATGTATATCCGTCCCTCTTAGGCATTGAAACAGTCTCCTCTTCCGACTTAACAGTCTGTCCATCTTCTGATGTTTCGGTTTTTTCTTCAAATTGCTCACTTATGTATATTTTGCCTTCAACACCTTCAACAAAGTCCTGCATACCCGGTCCGCCGTAGCCGCCGTTTGCATCATATATAAGTTTGTGTGAAGGGTTTTCTTCCCAGATTGCATATAATGTCAATCCGTTTTTGTAGTTTGCTTCATCCTCAGATGAAAGGAAAATATTGTCCTCATCATTATATCCGAGGTCATTTACTGCTGTTCCGTCGTAAACATCAACAGCCCATCTTACAAAATGGTAACCTGTTCTTGTAAATTTGTTTTTATCAAGTTTGGCTGACTTCTCATACTCTACAGCCTGTGTATAGCTGTCTTTTGCATCGTCGCCCTCACTGTAAGTACCGCCGTTTCCGTTAAATGTAACAGTTACTGACTTTGGCTCCCATATTGCATAATATGTCTCACTGCTGTAATCAGATGCAAGTTCAGCTTTAAGCTTTTTCATAGTTGCATCTATATTTGCCTTAAGTTCATCTCCGATAAGTTTTGGTCTTGTAGCCCATCCCTTAAACTCATATCCCGGTTTTGTAAGTGTAAACTCACTGCCGTCATCTGCTGTACTTCCGTCTTTTGCCTTAACAGTTACAGTTCCATTTTCACCCATAAGCGAACTCTGGACTATATGGTTTCCTGTCACTTTATCTCTTATTGTGCCGTAAGCAGCCGTACTATCATCTGTCTTTGAGGTAAATTTGCCTCCGTTTGCATTAAACATTGCATATGATACCGGCGAATCAGACCATACGGCATATAATGTAACACTGTCGTCACCTGTCGCACCGGTAGCGAGTTTTTCTACTCTCTCGTTCTGCAGGTAGTCAGGCTCTGTGGCATCTTTCTTACGGCTCCAGCCGAGGAAGTATGCCATTTTTGTGCCGTCCGTCTGTGTCTTATAAAATCCTGTCAATCCGACTAATCCGGCATCTGTACGGGTTTCTTTCTCAAAAGCGTCTTTTGTGATTCCACCCTCGTTGACATCAAACTTTTTATCTCCGTTTGCATCAAGACCAAGATAAGCTGACTCTGAGTATGTAATCTCCTGTTTCAAAATATCTGAGTCTGCGGCTATTTCATGTCCTGTATGGTCTATAGGGCTTGAATCATAAACCTGATAGTCATATATAAATGACAGATTAGCCTTAAAATCTGCAAATGTGGTCTTAGTGCCATCTGTAAATGCCTCTGTCGCAACACTTTCATTATTAACACTTATACTGTCACTGTTAGCACCAAGCTTTTTCACTTCATACAGTGATGCTTTATCATTTTCACCTACATCTTCTTTTGCACAGAGATAGTGTATCTTGTCGTCACTGTCTTTATACTTAAAGATAGGATAATTATTACTGTCAGTATCATAAACAGTTCTGTAAGCATAGACAGGTTCAACATTATCGGCAGTTACATCAGAGTCGTTTGAGCCACTTATCAAACTTACTATTTTAGAGCTATGTGTATAATCTTTCCAGCTTGAAAGTTTATAATATAGACCATTACTCTCAACTCTAATATAATATTCAACTGAATTGCCAAGCATTATAGTTTTTTTTCTATACACTTTTCCCTGTCCAGTAGTCACAGCATCCGTAAAACTATACCCTACCGTACTCTGCTTAAGCGTTCCCTCTGCCGGCTGACCTGACTCATCTTTCTGAACCTGATGTGTACTTGCACCATTGCCGTCAAATGTTACAGTATATGAGTTTTCTTTCCATACTGCATAGAGTACCACATCACTCTCAAAATCAGCAGCTTTGAGCGTTTCATTTGAGCCGCTTTTTCCGTCATTATATGTAGTGCTTGTATAATACTCCGGCTTAGTTACCGGCTGTCCGTCATCATCTACAAGCTTTGTAGTCCATCCGAGGAATGTGTATCCCTCTTTTGTCACATCATCAAAGTTCAGTGTAACATCTGTACAAGTCTGTTTTTCTTCCGTATAAGATGAGACTTTCTTTTTTACGGATGAAATAATAGGAGTTCCATTCTCATCCGTCTTAACTTTTCCGTTGTCATCTTTTTCTATACTTTCTACTGTTCTCTCGATTTTTCCGCCATTACCATTGTAAGTAATCTTAGAATTTTCTACTTTCCAGACAGCATACAGCGTAACAGTGTTGTTTCCGCCAGCTCCCGTACAAAGGTTAAACACACGCATACCGTCAAGGTAGTCAGGGCTTTCAGCACCTTTTTTTGTACTCCAGCCGAGGAACTTAACTTTCTCACCTGCCTTGTCATCTGTATAGTCATCATAATCGTTTCCACCATCACCGGTGTATTTTGTTACATCTGTGTGATATTTGAATTTATGCATCTCCAAAGGAGTTGATGAATCATATACATAGTCTGAAATCGTATAAGTTCTCTGTTTTTCAGATGTTATACCACCCCTATTTGTTTCTTCGTAAGTAGTAGTAGTATTTTCACCATCCGATGTTGTTTTTTCCTCATATACAGTACCGTCAAATACTATTGAATATTTATTAGCTTCCCATTTTGCATAGAAAGTTTTATCGCCTTTTTCATTTTCTCCAATCTTTTCAACTTTAGCACTGTTAAAGTTTTTATCTGTGTACCATCCCTTAAATGTATATCCTGTTTTTACAGGTTCAGGAAGTGTTGTCTCAGTTCCATAAGAATATTGTGAAATATTCTTATCAGCTTCAATCTCTCCGCCATTAGTATTGAATGAAATATCATATGTGCGGTATTTAAGCCCCGTTATATTAAGCTCCTGAGCAGCAGACGCATTTGTAACAGTATAGTAGTAATATGTGCAGTCATCATCTTTTGATTTCCTTTTAGAAATAAGCACTGCACCGTTTGCGTAAACTACCATATCTGATGTATCCACATAATTTGGCACTTTAACTCTGAATGTAAAATCTTCTTTATACTTAACTTTAAAATCATTATCGTCTGATTTCTTAGCCGTATATTCGATAGACATCTGTGTGTTTTCTTTATCACCTGTACCATTTGTAACTTTACGAGCAAAATTAATATATTTAGCATCTGAATCTGCATCCGGCTTTTCTTCAATCTGTAATGTATAGTATTCAGGAATCTCAGTAACATTATCAGGGTCATCGTTGTAAACTTCTGCTGTTACTCCGTATCCCTTTTTCTCCCATACGGCATACAGTACAAAAGCAGCTTCAGGCATTGTAATTTCCTCACCTGCACTATATACTGTAGCATTCTCCTCATTTGGAGATGTTGACCATCCCTTAAAATCATAACCCTCACGGCTTGGAAGTTCGTCACCGCTTAATGTTTTGAAGTTTTCACCTACGGCTATATGCTGTTTTTCAGGTGTAACGGAAAAACTTCCTCCGTTTGCATGGTATGTAACGGATGGGTTGAGTTTCCACTGTGCATAGAGTGTGAGATTTCCTCCTACATTTCCGGGCACTTTCTGTCCTGCTTTCCACTCTTTGCCGCTTCCGTCAATTTCCGTATTCCATCCCATGAATGAATAATTTTCTCTTGTAGGTTTCTTTGATGATATTACATATGTATCATCATCGCTCTCTTTTGAATCCTTAAATGTATAACCGTTTGCAGGAGTTCCCGCACCACCGTTTCCATTGTAAGTGATAGTATAGCTGTCCGTCATCTGCCATGCAGCATAGAGAGAAACTATATCTTCATCCTTTTCCGTAAGACCTGTACGGTAATTTTTCTTTGGCTGGTACATTCCCCAGTCCTGGCTGGCATAGATATTCCATCCCTTAAAATCATAGTGCTTTCTTGTCACATCGAAATCAGACAATTCTTTATACACTACATTAAAATATGGAACATTGTATTCATCGCCGAGCCACTGTGCCTCGCCTGTAGAATCCTCAGAAAAATACCTCAATGTATAATGGACAGGTGCCCACTGTGCATAAACTGTAGTATCTTCTTCATACGGATAAATACCCTCAAGTGAACTTTTAAGATAAGTATCAAGTTTAGCTTTTGATGCATCTGCTGACATACTTGTGTCTGTTGTATTCCATGTATTAAGGAATGTAGATGCACTTGTATTTTTCTGCTTAACTACTTTGTCATCCGGCAGATGTTCATCGCTCTCACTTGCTTTTTCTTCAAGGATAGTCTGCCAGAAAACTTTTACATTCTGACCTTTGTCCTTTATTATATTGACACTTTCATTACCATCCTCACCTTTGGTAGTTTTTTTCTCAGCACCATATATCCAGTCGCCTGTACCGTCCTTTTTAGTATTATATCCAAGAAGGAAGTAACCTGTTCTTGTAGGAGACTGGTCGCCCGTAAGATCCTCAAGTGATTCTCCCGTATATGAATTTTTTGGCACCTGTTTGCGGTTTCCTGAGAAACCACCTCCGTTTGCATCAAATGTAAGTTTGTATGTATTTCTCTTCCAATGTGCATAGAGAGGGTTTGCGACAGAGTTGTAAACACCCTGACAAGTGTAGTTTGTAACATCCTGAACAACATTACCGTCAGCATCTATTACACACTTTGCATCATCTCCGGTACCACTGTACCATCCTAAAAATGTATAACCGGGCTTATATATCTGCTTGTCAGTAACATCCGTTATATACTCAAATGAACTGTATCCCGGCTTTACTTCTGCATATGTTGTCGGATGGTTTGCATAGTTATATATATTATCTGAACCGCTTACTTTATTTACTCCGGATCTTTCATCCTGCATTTCTATAACGACCGACTGATTATAAGAAAGCTTTGTCTTTGTCGATATAATCGCATCTTTGCCGCCATTTCCTGTTGCACTTATCGAAGCAAGATTGTTCTTTTGTACTGTTGTTGTGCTTCCTGTCGAAGACCCGCCATAAGCTCCGCTTCCGCCTGAACCGCCGTATGTTCCTTTGCTTCCGGAACCGTTATTTCCGTTTCTTGCACCTTTACCGCCGGCACCGCCGCCACCATAAAGTGTACTCCATGAAGTCCAGTTATCTTTCGTATCGTTTACATAAACTCCGGCACTGGCTCCTCCGCCACCGCCGCCGCCACCGGCTCCTCCGATACCGATGCCTGCTCCTGCTGAACCGCCGGCTCCGCCACCGCCGCCGGCTCCGGCAACGGAATAACCGTGTCTGTCTTTATACCATATGCCCTGATCTCTCTTTACATGGACAGTATTACTGCTGTCAAATGAACCGCCGGCTCCTCCATATCCTGCTGAGCCGCCTTTTGCAGTCACTTTCACTGAACCAAGCACATATAAATTACCCATGCCTGTCGATACAGAACCGCCGGAACTTCCGGAACCACCTCTGCTACCGGTTGTTCGTCCGTCATTGTGGTGGTCATTTTTTCTGCTTACAGAACCACCGCCTGAACCACCTGAACCACCTGTTCCGCCGGCAGTTCCGATACCGGCTCCTGCACCGGCTCCGCCTGCTCCACCTGAGCCGCCGGCTCCTGAATGAACATATTCGTTATTGTTATTTCCATCGGCCTTCGGCGAACTACCTGCTGAACCTGCTGAACCATTTGCAGCATTTCCACCGTTAGCTACAAGTATTCCTTCACCTAATACGATAAGCGTACTGCCACTTGTAAGTTCAATACCCGGTTTTCCCGGTGTATTACTTCCTGAAGCATTGCTTCCTTTACAGGTAAGTGTGACACCATCTTCTATCTCTAAAAAGACCGTACCGCTGATTTTTACATTGCTTACGGTCTGACTTGACCTTACAACATATATGCCTGAAGACCATGTACCATCTTTTGCCTGTTGTATGTCTGTCGGTTTATAATATGACCCCGACGGCTCAGTGGTAATAAACTGTTTATTTCCTGTCTCTGCCGCTTCTGCCTTTGGTGCAGTTTTACTCACAAAGCTTATGCCTGTTCCCATCGACACAACAAGTGCCGTCGACAATAAAACAGAAAGTGCACGCTTACCGCGCATACGCCATATGGCTGATTTCGTCTTATCCATCTTGTATCCTCCTTTTTTTCTACTGTTTCTTTATTCTTTCTTCAATCCAATGTTATGATGTTGGGGACAAAAGGTATTTTGACCCTTGCATCAAGCTATTCAATATGTTATTTTTATTGTTTTTCACGCATTGTCACTTTCCACACATTGCATAAAAAGCCGCTATTTATATCTATCTGTATCTCAGATTAGACAATTCATCCTTTACATTCTCAAATGTCGGATCCGACATGATGTAACCGCTGACACGGATTTCAAAAGCCATCCTTTCGTAGATTACATTTTCAGAAACAAATATAAAATTTATCCGCGGCTGTAATTTCTTAAGCCTGCCCGCCAGAAAAATTCCTTTTCCTTTTTTGTCGTCAACATTGATAAATGCAACTTCAATGTGCTGTACCTTTGCAAATTCATATAAAGTATCAGCCACACTAAAAGTGTAAACCGTATCAGCAGGAGCTGACTGCAAAACAATATCATACAGTTCACTGCCTGCCTTAACATCTTCATCATAGATTACGATATTAACAGTCATCACCCCCTGATTCAATCATATTGAACATATAAAAATATCCTATCATGCCAAATGTCACAAAAATGTCACAAACCAACATACAAATTCGCAAAAGGGTGAAAATAGACAGTGAAAAGGTGAGTTTAGGAGAAAAACAGATAAAAATAGACAGTAAAAGGGCGCGTTCGGGACGGGAAAATAGATAAATAGATAAAAACGGACAGTAAAAGGGTACGTTCGGGACGGGAAAACAGATAAATAGATAAAAACGGACAGCAAAAGGGTACGTTCGGGGTGGTAAAACAGATAAAAGCATCTCTAAATATACGCAATAATAGGCTCACTCCGGAACAAACAGCTTCTTTTACAGACAAAAACATTGATGCTGTCATCTGCCTTGCCTAAAATCTCATTTTTGTGTATATTATTATTAAATAAATACACGGGAGGAGGTCATTTTTGAATACAGAACTTAAAAATTCAATAACTGCTACTGATAAAGAAGCCCAGTATGATGAAAGTGCTAAAAGACTGTTGGGGCAGAAAATCATACTCGCACATATCTTAGCAAAAACAGTTCCTGAATTTACGAACATGAAACCTACGGATATTGTCCCTCTCATAGAGGGTGAGCCGTATATCAGCTCTGTTCCTGTTGAACCCGGACTTACAAACATTGAAAAAGAAGTAAACGGCGAACTCATTGTGAGGGAACTTGCAAGCACTGATAAAAAAGTGAATGGTGAACGCATTGTGGGTCTGAACAGTGAAAATGTTGAAATCAACGAGGGCATGATTAGATTTGACATTATCTTTTATGTACGGATGCCGTCAAAAAGCGGCATAGCACACAAAGAAGTAACGGACAATGTCACAGCAGACAACAATACAACAGGCAATGATACAGCAGATAATAACATAACGTGCAGCAACACAGCAGACAATGACAATAGATTATCACAGATAATTATAAATGTTGAAGCTCAAAAGTCGGAACCCCAAAAGTATGATATTCTAAACAGGGCAATCTTTTATGTGAGCAGAATGATTTCATCACAAAAAGGGCGTGATTTTGAAAATTCGGACTATAATAATATTAAGCAGGTCTATTCTATCTGGGTTTGCATGAATA
>JBNMLR010000024.1:0-13368 GCA_050874945.1 Butyribacter sp.
ACAGTAAAATGACCGCAGTCATCCATTTCAAAAAATATTTCGCTCCCATAACTTATATCTTTAAGTTCTAATTTATCACACTTAAATTGATAAAACAGTTCCATTTGCCCGACAAACTGTTCCCACTTACTGCGGTCACATTCATAATCAGCCAGTCCCGAAAAATTCCCCGAAACAACTTTTATCTGAAACGAGCAATTATATGGATTGCCACTTATAGCATCCTCCCTGTTATATCTGTAATTTATTATTTCAATAGAATTACCTGCGTACTCAAATCCACTATTCATAAAAACTTTCTCCATTTATATTCTCCAAGCAGCATTATCCGATTCTATCTGTGAACTGCCAGACAATTCAAGCGGATATTCGCAATCCGCTCTGCCTATTGCACTCTCTGAAATTGAATAAAATATATAATATCACTTAAAAACCGGATATTTTTCCTTGTCCGCATCCGTAATCTCCCGTATCACCCTGCATGGATTTCCCGCAGCTATAACACCGTCCGGAATATCCTTATTTACAACACTTCCTGCTCCTATTATTGTATTACTTCCAATAGTAACTCCCGGAAGTACAGATACATTTGTTCCAATCCATACACTATCTCCCACCGTAATCGGCAATGCAATTTCCAAACCTTTATTTCTCTGTTCACTGTCTATCGCATGACCAGCCGTAGAAAATACACAGTTAGGTGCAATAAAAACATTGTCCCCAAATGTCACTTTTGCACCGTCAAGTATAGTGACATTATGGTTTGTATAAAAATTTTCACCTATAGAAATATTAAATCCATAATCACAATAAAAAGGTGCTGTAATAACCGGTGTTCCTTTTATACTTCCAAGCATTTCATCCAATAATTCTTTCTGCTTTTCAATATCTGACGGTTTGCAATTATTAAATTCATAGCACAGGTCAGCACATTTTGTCCTTGCTTCAACTATTTCCCTGTCATAATTTGCATCATATAAATATCCGTTTTGAGCTTTTTCCCATTCTGTCATTTTATTTATCTCCTTTATAATATTAATTTTATTTACTATGCACTTATCCGCATTTTACAACTTTCATCTCGACTCCTCAACATATAAAATATCATATCTTTCTACCATCTCAAAAAGTTCATCCTTAAAGCCATCTTGTCCATAAGTAAGAAACTCTACATTTAATTTATATGCCTTTTCATCTGTATAAAGCCACAGTTTTTTCCAAATTATCTCCCCACGCTTTTTGCCCGTAACAACTTTAATTTTTCGCAAATTCATCCAATAAATCTCATTTTTTCTGCGCAAAGGATACTTCATTGCAATTTTTTCCCGTGAATAATCCACTTTCGTATTGCTGATAATCAATAAACAGATTATGCCTGCCACACCACAGACCGGTGCAAAAAACAGCGAATACCATTCAGACGGTTTACTATGCAAAACCATCTGTCGAAAACTGTCGTAACCACCTGAAAATATAATTGCCAGATACATAAGCATTATTGCAATTCCCATCCATGACAAAAGATAATATTCCGTGCCGTATTTCATAATACATTTCTGCGGCTTTTCATACCTTTGCTGCCTGTAATACCCCTTTACAACCTGAGGACATTCCTGCTTGAACACCTCACAAAAAAAGTCATAATTTATCATGCCGTTACGCACTGTAAGAATTTTTGTCCCATCTAAAAGATAGAGACTAATGACATTCTCAAATCTGCCTTTCATCTTACCAACATCCTGCCATCTGAATGTCTTTGGTTTGCGAAACACTTTCTCCATCCGCACTGTTTCATAATTAAAATAAACACACTCTTTTGCCGCCATATTGCCACACACCAGCATCATGACAAAAAACACGACTCCCGTTGTCATGAAACTCAATATAATTCCTGCCCCCTGTGGAGCACCGTCCATTATGTAAAGACCGGTAAAAATAATAAGCATCACAAACACAATCACTCCAAGTGCATACATCACATATCTATATGCCGGCGACGGACACAGCAATGCCATCCCATCGGGAATTTTATCTATCTGCCGTTTGTTTCGTCCTGTTACAAAATAGATTGCAACCATTAGCAAAATCAGTACAACTTTAAATAATACCTGTTCCATTTTTTCATCTTCTCCGTTAATCTGACTGTTTTAAATATTCCTGTCTAATTTTTATAAACCTCTTTTAAACCCAAGATACCTTGTCCCCTGATAACTTAATACCCCCTTATCTCCTTCAATCAAAAGACCATACTCTGAATCTTCAACAGAAAACTCTATTCTCTCGCCGCTTTCCGTCTCAAATGTTATGTAATAATCCGTAGATGAAGTTGTTCTGTAACCATGCGCTCCCGAAAAATCATTTGCATTTGCGTACCTATGACTTGAAACATCTGCCCTCTTTGCAATCACTGTAGCTGAAACATTTATTAAAGGAGAGTGATTATTCCTATTCCATTGCACTACACCTTTCACCACGACATAGCCTATCACTCCAAAAAAGCACACAAAAAACAGCACGACCAAAATATCAAATGATGTGTCAAACATCGCATCAGATTCAAAAAACATACCTAACATCTCCTCTCTTTTCTTACAATATAAATATATCTTGACATTACTTTTGCAAATTCCTCATACGGTCTGTTTGCATACTCAGTTTGACCAATAAGCATATTAAACCAGTCAATATTACCTTCTTCTGCAAATTCTTTCTCAAATAAATTAGCAATATCTCTCTTATGTAAAAGCAGGTCATAAGTTTCCCTTGTAATGTCAATGCTGTCAAAAACTATTTTTTTATCAAGCAAAGTCTTGGCAAAAACCGTTGTATTCACATTTTCTGTCTTTGGCATTACATCCCCCTCCTGATAGCAAACAAAGAAAACTCCATCCTTTTTTAACCACTTCATAATTTGGTCTACAAAGGCAGACATATCCGGAGCAAAATACATGGTATCCATTGAAATGATAACATCAAACATTTCTTCTGAATAATCCACCTCTCCAATACAGCCTTGTATAAATTCACTATCAAAACTAAATAATTCTTTAGCAGTTTCAATAGCATTTTTTGAATAATCAAATCCATGTATAAAACAATTTGTCTTTTCCTGTAGATACCCTAACATCTTTCCATTTCCGCAGCCAATATCAAGAATATGTGCTTTCCCATTTTTGGGAATATATTGTAAAATTCTATCAATCTGACTAATATCACTAAACCCGTCTTGTGAAAAATCCATTCCAAATGCTTTCTCACAAAACAAACGAAATGCTTTAGACTTCCTCGCCATTAAATAAAACTGCTCATATTCATTATAGAATAATAAATCCTTTTCCATTACCCAGCTCCTCTCTCCAATCAATTCTATATTATTCTCATAATAACATTACATTTAACTATATGCAACAAAATACCCCCTTTCAATCGGATATTTGCAACCCGCTCTGCGACTTGCTCATAACACTATTAACTGCTATCGCAACATATCATAATTGACTTGCTTAATAGTGTTAAAAAATAAGTTTTCTCCCAATATTCTCTCAAATCAGTCCAACTCCACCTAAATTTTTATATCTATATCTCAAATAAACATTGTCTATAATGTTTAGCAAGTGGCATTTTCAAACTCGCCGGCACTTATGCACCGTATTTTGATATGTTAGTACAACTGCGTGTTTGTAATCGTACACATTCCACCTCTCTTATTCTCACTCCCATCAAGTTTTTTCTCCTAAATCTCCTCAATAAAACAGTTGTGCCGTACATATATTTTTGCATCCGAAGGGCGTTTGAATGTCGTCAGCACTTAGTGAGCGTTTTTTGCTCACTTATGTACTGTTACGACATTCTCCGAGCGCAAGCGTCCCTGAGCGTGCAAAATATAGTACGGCACAGCGTCAAATTGTTACATATATTGCGACATATACAGCTCATAATAAGCCCCTTTAGTTTCAAGGAGTTCATCATGGCTTCCAGCCTCCACGATGCCGCCCTTATCAATATACATGATAGTGTCAGCATTTTTAATAGTGGAAAGTCTGTGTGCTATAATAAATGAAGTTCTTCCTTTAAGAAGATTGTTAAGTCCTTCCTGAAGCACGATTTCCGTTTCCGTATCAATACTTGAAGTGGCTTCGTCAAGTATCAGGATTGCCGGATCTGCAAGCAATGCCCTTGCAAACGAGATAAGCTGTCTCTGTCCGACTGAGAGTCTGCTTCCTCTCTCATTTACCTGGGTATTATAACCGTCCTCCATCTCCATAATAAAGTCATGTGCACATACCGTCTTTGCCGCCTTTATTACTTCTTCGTCAGTTGCAGTCTTATTTCCGTATCTTATGTTATCCATAATAGTTCCCGAAAATATAAAACTGTCCTGCATCATTACACCCATCTGTGTTCTTAGTGAATGTATTTTTACCTTTGATATGTCAATTCCATCAATAAGAACTTTTCCGCTGTCAACATTATAAAAACGGCTCAAAAGATTTACGATTGTTGTCTTTCCTGCTCCCGTTGGTCCGACTATCGCTATTGTCTGTCCCTGTTTTACATCAAAACTCACATCTTTAAGGATAGGTACTCCATCCTCATAGCTGAATTTTACGTGTTCAAAAGATACATCACCTTTTATCGGCGGCATATCTGTTGCGTCAGGTGCATCCTTAACTTCCACCGGCTCATCTATTGTCTCAAATATTCTTTCAAGATATGAGATTGCAGTTAAAAGACTGTTATAAAAACTTGCAATAGTATTTATAGGTGCCCAAAATCTGCTTATATAAGCCGTAAATGCGATAAGCACACCGACTGTAACCCCTGACTGTCCGCCGTTTATAATACATGAAACACCAACTACATATATAAATGATGTTGTTATCGTTGATATAAGGTCAACCATAGGTCCCATTGCAAAGTTGTAATATACCGCTTTAAGCCATGCGTTTCTGTAAGACATACTGAGGTCATTAAATATGTCCATATTTTTTTCTTCTCTTACAAAAGCCTGTGTAACCCTAATTCCGTTAATACTCTCTGCTATATAAGCATTTAAGTTTGACTGCTTGTTGCTCTGAACCTGCCATGCATGACTCTGTCTTCTTTTCAAAAAAACAACATATATGACAAGCACCGGAAGTCCACAAAGACATATAAGTGTAAGTTTAGGACTCATTGCAAACATAAATATCAATATAAATATAAGATTGCAAAGGTCGGTTATCGTATTTATAATACCGTTTGAGAGAAGGTCACTAAGGTTGTTTACATAATTTACTACCCTTACCTGAATTTTTCCGTGTGGTCTATCATCATAATAACTAAAAGGAAGTTCCTGAAGATGCTTAAAAATATCTTCTCTTATCGTATGTATTATGTCCTGACCGACCTTAGTTGTCATATCTATCTTTACTCTTGTGCTTATTACCGAATAGAGAACGATAACACCTGCAAGTGCCGTGAGCATCACAATTGATTTTATATCTTTGTCAGGTATATACTTATCCATTTCAATCTGCAAAAACTTCGGAAGAAACATTCCAAGTCCCGATGAGGAAAGCATAAGCACAAGCACAAAAAGCATTTTTCCTTTATAAGGTCTGATATAATCGACAAGTCTTTTAAGCTGTTTAATATCAAATTTCTGCTCTACTACTTCGTCAACATCATATTTATTTCTAGCCATCTATTTCACCCCCTGTTCTCTCATTTTAGCCGCCATCGGATACTGGTGATAATAAACCGTCGCATAATATCCGTTTTTCGCAACAAGCTCCTCATGTGTTCCCTGCTCGATAATCCTGCCTTGGTCAAGCACAAGTATCTTGTCAGCATCTTTAATAGAAGAAATTCTGTATGCGATTATAAATGTTGTGCAGGCATGATTTATATTTTCAAGCTGTCTCTGAATATAACTCTCCGTTTCCATGTCAACAGCCGATGTTGTATCATCAAGAATAAGAATTGACGGATCTTTAAGTAATGCCCTTGCAAGCGAAATTCTCTGTTTCTGACCGCCTGAAAGACCAACACCACGCTCACCTACGATAGTGTCGTATCCGTCAGGAAGATTTTTAATAAATAAATTGGCATCCGCCATTTTTGCAACACGCTTTACATCTTCAAAGCTGCAATCCGGTCTTCCGTATGCAATATTTCCCTCAATCGTATCTGAAAAAAGAAATACATCCTGCATCGCAATACCGATATTTTCCCTGAGTTCATACATATCCATGTCTTTAACATTTACACCGTCAACATAGACACTTCCCTCTGTAGCATCAAAGAAACGGCACAAAAGGTTCATCACCGTAGACTTTCCTGCACCTGTAGTTCCGATTATTCCGACAGTTTCACCTTTTTTAACTTCAAAATTTATATCATGAAGAATATCCTCATCATCTGCCTGATATGAAACGTGCTCAAACTTGACATTTCCATCAAGTTTCTTGCGGTGTACAGGATTAAGCGGCTTCT
This sequence comes from Butyribacter sp., assembly GCA_050874945.1. GTDB lineage: Bacteria > Bacillota > Clostridia > Lachnospirales > Lachnospiraceae > Butyribacter. The sequence goes on from JBNMLR010000024.1 coordinate 6,478, forward strand.
TAACATCAGGCTCAGCAACATATGTATTGTAAATTTTTTCAACCGAAGTCGTAAATCTCTGCATATCATTGATAAGCCAGCCCGCCATACGAAGCGGCATCGTGAGCATCCAGAGATAACCGTTCACGGCAACAAGGTCACCCATTGTCATCTGCCCGTTCACAACCATGATACCACCGACAAGCATAAGAACCAATGTAAGAAGATTTGAGAAAAGTTCAAAAAGCGGCACATATTTTTTCCAAACATTTGCTGCACCAAGCTCTGAATCCCTATACTTGTCATTCTCAACGGCAAACTTTTCCATCTCATAATCTTCTTTTGCAAAAGCCTTAACAACCCTGTTTCCACTTACATTCTCCTGAACAAATGTGTTAAGACTTGAAAACGCATTACGGCAGTTTCTAAAAGCAGGCTTAACGCTCTTTGCCTGAAAATATGTGGTAAGTGCCGTAAGCGGAAGCACAAGCACCATGCAGAGAGCCATTTTCAGATTTGTCGCAAAAATCATGATAAGAGCTATCACAAAATACAAGACATATTCATAAGTAACATATATTACATACGCAACGAAATGTCTGATAGCGTCCATATCACCCGTTTGGCGGCTCATCAGGTCACCCGTTCTGTTCTTGTTGTAAAAAGCAAAATCCTCCTGAAGAAGTTTTCTGTAAACAGTATCACGCATACTGTAAAGAACATTCTGCGAACTCGTCTCAAAAAGCACCTGTGAGAAAAATCTGCATATTCCCCTTATTATAATTGTAACAATAAGTACGATAATGAGATTTTTAAGCATACCGTACTGTTCGTGCTGAATAACCCTGTCAACGATAAGTTTTGAAACATACGGACTAACCAAAGCACAAGCCGCAACAATAGTAGTCAGCACAATACCCCAAAACATACGCCAGCGGTATTTCTTCAAAAACGAATAAAACCATTTCATCGGTGTCATTTTCCTTGTCCTCCTTTTTCTATTCATGTGCTCTCGGCATCTTCTGAACGAAGAATTTCGAGAGTACATATTAATCTTTTTCTTCTGTTTTTCGTAATTGTTAATGTTTACTTATATTACGAAAGTTTCTACAGTATAGCACAGCAGACATATATATAATATAATAAACATATAAAAAAATTGTATAAATCTACCATATATCAAAATAGTATAATACTATTTTGAGCCGTAAAAACACTATTTTGCTTTGTTTTTGCTCTCTTTATTGCAAACTTATATTATTGAAAAAATCGTTTATATATTATATAATATTTGCAAACAAAATCAATGCAAACTAACATTTTCACACCTGTTTATTTTAATATCTTAACAACCCAGAACGGAGAAATATTATGGAAAAAAACATTAAAAATCTTTATGAATACTGCGACGGACTTAACTCACCTATAGAAGCCTTTGTGCATACCTCGATACCGGACAACTTCCCAATCCTCCCACACTGGCACTATTTTTTTGAGATTATTCATATATTAAACGGAAATGTAGAAGTCACCTGCGACGAAAATGTTTATAACCTTACTACGGGTGACCTTATTATCTTCTGCCCGAAACATATACATTCAATTTACGAAACACCAGCCGAAACCATATCTGTGCACACCGAAGCAAACAATTCTACAACTGACGCAGGCATTTTAAACTCCATTACTTCATCAGAAAACAATCTTACTGACAATAAATATGCGTCAAACAATAATAATATTTCCATTGCCAAAAAAGGTCTTTCATCAACAAAGAAAGCCTGTTTAAGTCCGCTTTCAACCGATGAAATTCATCCTAAGATTGACAAAAAACACGGCTCTATCCAGCCTGTTCCTGACAAAACAATAATATCTAAAAACTGTGATATACGCTATCAGGTATTAAAATTTGACCTTAACTTTCTTCATATATCAGGCAATTACAAATCAAGATTTTTAAATATGATGAATGTTGCCTATGAGCAAAATCCGGAAAATATATTTTTCTCAAAAGAGGATTTAAAAAACTATCAGATTTACGAACTCTTTGAACAATGTATTGAAGAAATAAAAACAAGACAGTATGGATACGATACACTTATCGGCTCGAATATCGCAAAACTACTTACATACCTGAGCCGAATATGGATAACAAAAGGCGTGGCTGTAGACGAGAAAATACTCTGTGCCTCCGCACCCGACAATCCATTTGACAACATCACGGAATACATTGACAGGCATTACAACGAGCAGCTTCAGGTAAAAGAACTCGCCAAAATGTGCAATATGAGTTACTCGAACTTTGCCCGTTCATTCAGACAGCTCTACAACCAGTCATGCAAAGAATATATAGAATTTATACGGCTTAACCGTGTGGCAGACCTGCTTATATATACCGATCTGGACTTAAATTATATAAGTCAGGAAACCGGATTTTCAGATTGTAGCCATCTGATACGCTCGTTTAAGCAGTGGAAAGGAATGACACCAAAGGTTTGGAGACGGGAATATGGAAATTGGTGAAATATTATGATATACTTGTCTAGTTAGTTGTCCCACCTATACCTGGCAACAGGAGGAGGTGTTTAAATGAATACTATCATGTCTTTTTTAGTTGCTGTCACGGCTGGTGTAACCTGCCATTACATCATCAAATGGTTAGATAGCAATTCTCATGACAACGACTAGCCTGGTGAGTGCTTTGTCACCATAAAAGAAAAGAAGAATCCTTAGATAATGCTGCAACATTGTCTAAGGATTCGTTCTCTGTTTAAATGAATAAATCATATCTTTTTTGCCTATGCAACATTATATCATATGCAAAAAGGTTATGCAATATACATATACCAGAAACGAGGCACATTATGAACTACTTAAAAAATTTTTACGGTCATCTTAGCACAATACTTCACCACAAAAATCTTGTAAGACATTACTGCTTTAAAGCAGGTCTTTACAAGCAGGGAATTATGCACGACTGGTCTAAATATAATCCGATAGAATTTTTTGCAGGTGTAAAATATTATCAGGGCGGCAAAAGAAGTCCGAATTTTGCTGAAAAAGAGGATAAAAAATATTCTTCCGCATGGCTTCACCACAAAGGACGCAACAAACATCATTTTGAATACTGGATAGATTTTGCAATAAACCCAAGAGATGGTCTTGTCGGTATGCCGATGCCTACAAGATATGTACTCGAAATGTTCTGTGACAGGATTTCCGCAAGCAAAAACTATAACCGTGACACCTACAATGACTCTTTCCCATTGGCATACTACAACAAGAATAAAGATTACTATGTGCTGCATCCTGACACACGGGAATTGCTCGAAAAACTGCTGACTATGCTTGCTGACGAGGGGGAAGAAGCAACTTTTAAGTACATTAGGGAAAATATTGACTGGAAGAAGTCGAATAAGTATTGAAACTAACGCAGAAAAAACGAGAAATACTTTTGGGATACAAGTAAAAATATTAAAATTAAAAAATTAAAATTTAGAAAAAATTGGGGGAATAATAATTTATTAGTTAAAGGTGGATATTTTATTATCCACCTTATAAGCAAAAATTAAAGCATAAAATCTGTCATGTCATCATCTTTACCCCAAAAATCTTTTTCAAGCCATTTTTCCTGTCTGCTTTTAAAGACAATAACCGAATCAAGATTTTTATCTATATGAGGTTTTAATTCATTTTGCAATTTCGTTAATTGAACTTTTGAAATCTCACCTTCAAATACTGAATTTTGTATATGTGACAGATATTTTTTACATATCTTAAAAACAGACCTCCATCTTTTTGCCCCTTTATCTTCTAAACTAATATCATATACCAAAACTACATACATTTTTTACCACCATATTTTAAACCCTTCATATTCTTTTTCTCCAATTATGTGCTTTATCAATTTATACAATTCCAAACGAATTAAATATTGATAAGAAACCTGTCGTCCTAATTCCTTATGTTTAATTGTCTTTTTTAATGAATTTTCAAGTTCCCTCACAATTAGCTTTGATGCTTCTTTTTTCAAATGTAAAAAATTTAACTCCTGCGCAAAACTTTCTTCTGTAATCTGTTTTCTATTTAACAATGAAAAAATCAATCTGTCACCTATTAAAGGCTTAAAAACTTCAGATATATCTAAGCATAACGAATAACGTCTTACACCAGGCTCATGCAGATAACTGATTGTCGGATTTAACTGTGTATGATAAACTTCGCTCAATGTTTTTGAATAAATCAATGAATTCACATATGATATTAACGAATTTATCATATTATCAGGCGGGTGCATTACTCTTTTTTCAAACTTTATTTCCTGATTTACTATAACATTCCATGCCGCATAATATTGTTGTCTTATATTTCCCTCAATACCCATAAGTTCATTTATCGTATTTGTCTTGTCAATTTGTTTTCGCAATCCATCTATTTCATTCATCCATTTTGAAACATCTTTACCTCTGCCATTATAATATCTCAAATTTCTGTATATATTGAAAGATGCGGCATCTATTATTTTCTGAGCAATTTTCAGTCTTTTCACACTATTCTGATAATATTCCACCTGATTAACCAATAACTGTCCGGCAAGCAATGATTCTCTAGGATAATAACTTCCCGTATAAAAATTATAATAATTAAAAAAGTGAATCGGAATACCATACTGAGAAATATAATTTAAAAATGCTGTATTAAACGACATTTCTGACATAACATAAATATCTGAAATCCGCTCTATCGGAATATCCCTTTTTTCTCCCTCATATGTACGAAATTGCAATGTATTATCTTTTCTTTTAATTTCACCATCATTATAAACATAAAAACTTTGCTTCATAGACACCCCCCTCTCAAATCAAACACAAATCACGATATGCACATTTTGAACACAACTTTGTTTTCTTCATAATTGGCGGTCTTTTTTCCTTTTTCATTTTAACAATATCTTCAATTACAAATTGTAGCTGTGTTTCATCATCTTTTGATAATTCAACCGTAACATTTTCTTTTAATAAAGGATAATCAATTTTTGCCTTTAATCCATCTACTCCACGCTTTTTTAAATAATACAGATAATATTTAACCTGCCATATTCCTGCCTGCTCTATTGACTTACTTTTTTTAATCTCATGCAACTCATGATGTTCCTTTATAAAATCAATGTTAATCTCTCCATTAATCTGAATGTGTTTCTCACTTCTTCCATAACTTGTCTCATCCAAAAGCTTTCCAAGCTGCACATCCTCATTACCTGATTCCATATTAATTTCATGACAAAAATACCACAATTTACGCTTACACACAAAATAATAATAAATCATTACTCCTGTTATTCTTTCTTCCATATATTTTTCTCCTTCCGTGCTTAATATTTGGTATTTTATATTCCACTATGTTTCTATTAAATCCACATCTGATATAGTTACGGATGCGTTGACAGCGTTCTTTACATCCCATTATGTTTCTATTAAATCAGCCGACAAGCAATTAATAAAATCGTATATATCAAAATTTACATCCCATTATGTTCCTATTAAATCTCTTTTAAATCGGAAGTCAATACGCAACTATCAATCGCCTTTACATCCCACTATGTTCCTATTAAATCTTTTCATTGTATTTTTCAAAGAAAACTCTTCTTGACTTTACATCCCATTATGTTTCTATTAAATCCAAAAGCTGATATGACAAATTATGCTACTACTACTCTTTACATCCCATTATGTTTCTATTAAATCACAAAAGCTGATATGACAAATTATGCTACTACTACTCTTTACATCCCATTATGTTTCTATTAAATCAATAATACACTTGATTGCGGTTCAACATCATTCAAACTTTACATCCCATTATGTTTCTATTAAATCCAATGCCTTGAAACGGTTGAAAGAATATCGGCAGTCTTTACATCCCATTATGTTTCTATTAAATCGAAAATGCATGTGTGTTGAATGTGCTGAGGCTTCAACTTTACATCCCATTATGTTTCTATTAAATCCCCATACCAATATAATACCCTATTTTTTTCTGCTTTCAACACCTTTTTTGTCTACCCATGCAAAAATATCAAAAAAATCAATTATAAATTATATTTTCTTCCTCCATAACACTGCTCACCACATATAAATCAATGAATTGTCAACTCCCCCCACAAAAATACACTTTCTTAGGTCGACAATGGTACAACAATTATTTCTAAACTACTATATCTCTTAATACCTTTTGCACTTCCTCAGATTGTATTAACATACGCATTTTCATATTTCCTGACTTAACATTTGGTTGTCCGCATCTTATATTGTCTTTATGTTCTGAAATACAACAATCCTCATGCCAACATTCACCCATTTCTTTCCCTTTTATCGACCATCTTTCATTTTCTGTTAATTCACCGGCTAATGATTTCATTACCCTTTCCGTAGAAAACCTCTTAAATCCTGCTAAGTATTTTAAAGTTTTCTCGTCTTGTATTTTCGCTAAATTAATATGGTGATTTTCTATTGTTTTCAGTATTTCCATACGCATATTTACCTTGTCTTTTTTACCCGTCCCTGTCCATTCCACAAGTTTATCAAAAGATAAAATCAGATATTCAAAACAAATCATATCAAGTATTACAATGTGGTTATCTGATTTGGCAGCATATGTTCTGAGTAATCTGTATTTATTCCGAATATCCTGATTATCAACCACATAGTCAAATGCAATGTAATACATATTATTATCATTAGTATCTATATGTGATACTGCATCTAATATCCCCTGATTACTCCCCTTGCTTTCTACCTCTAATTCGCCATCAAAGAAAAGTTCATTTACCAACTGCCAAAAATGTAATCCTGCACCAGTATCCTCTGTCCATAAATATTTCATTTTATTCCCCATTTCTGCACACACTATAAC
>JBNMLR010000025.1:0-12961 GCA_050874945.1 Butyribacter sp.
CCTTACTTGTCGAAATCATTACCTTATAAGTTGAAGCATTTTTTACTTTTGCCCAGCTTAATTTTACGCTGTTTTTATTTGCCTTTGCTGATATTTTTGAAGAAAGTCCTGCATATCTGTAACCGCTCCATGCACTGTATGCCTTTTTGTTGTTGCCACATGACACATATGTACGGAGTCTGTAACGGTAAAATGTACCATTGAAATTTTTTATCTCGACTGTGTTTCCATCGTTTGAACAGGTTCTTTTATTTTTTCCTGCCGGTGTCTGAAGCTGAACCTGAACTCCGTCATATGCTCCTACTTCTGAATCAGCATAGATACCTATCTTATAATCATTCAGGTTATACCAGATATTTGTAAATCCAAAGTTAGAAGAAGATACTTTGTTTGTAAGTGTCTTTACTCCCCACTTGCTCTGACCATTGTCTTTTGCTATAAATCCTGTTGTCTCTGCTTTACGGCAAGGATAACATTTCACATCATAGCTTGTTCCTGTATTAAGTGCCACAGAAGACTTTACTGTACTTGTCGTGCTTTCACCTATCTGAAAATCACCTGTATATAACTGATACAGATTTGCACCGACAACATCTGAACTTTTCATCGTAACACTCTTTGTTGTAGCACCTGTCTGAATAAGTGTCATTCCATCTGCATTTGGTGCCGTAACTACTTCAACGGGCTCTGACCAGCCTGAAGCAGGTGTCGGTGTATTAGTCTTGTCAATTTTCCATGAATATGTAGAAAAACTTCCTACTCTCGCATAATAAGTGCTTCCTGCCGTAAGAGAATAGACCGTATCACTTGTAGATGATGTAGTCTCCACAGTAACCCATGTACTTCCGTCCTGGCTAAACTGAATCGCATAACTTTCTGCTCCAAGATCCGCATTCCACTGAAGACTTATACTGCTGTTATTTCCCTCTGTCTGTGTAACTCCTGTTACTGCTGCCTTACTGTCTGCCTTAGAAAAGACAAGCATACCCGCTGTAAGCGCAACTGTAGCAACTAAAAATTTAACTGATTTTTTCACTTCATATCCTCCTTTTGCTTTTAATAAACATCAGTTTCGCATATTTATATGACAAAAACAAGTCACATATTCATGCATAAAATATGACATTCTAATAATATTTTAGAATGTCATACACTATAACAATACACAATATTTTATTTTATGTCAATCACATATTTTTGCAGGATTTTCACATATTTTTGCAATGCTTATTTACAAAATACTCTGTCGTATAAATTTTATCTTCTATATTTAATGCGATATTGTAACTTCCGTTTTTTATCCTGTCTAACGGCACATTTACATAATATTTCTGCTTTATGAATATCTTACTTTTCTGCTCAGTATCTGAGAAATCCTGCTCATATGTTCCATTTTCATTGTAGAGATACACCTTTTTTACCAAGTGATCCCTGCCGTATATTTGCAATATATCTCCGACTATACGCACAATGACAGGAAGACCGTTTTCAAAGCACTCCACATCGTCATTTTCTTCATACTCATTTATATCAATGGCATTGCTGAGATTTTCAAAGTTTCCCTCTTTATAAGTTGGAGCTTTAAGACTTCCTACAATTATATCTCCGTCACCGCAAACAGGTTTTGATAATTCTTTTGTATCAAATTCCATCTCACTTCCGCTAAAGAAATCCTTTTTACATGATATTTCTTTTACACATTCACCTGTCTGATAGTCATATTTATATATTTTTGCCCTGCAGCCGTCAATCTCCTCTTTCAGATTTCCACACATCGCATATATATAATCTCCGTCATCGGTCACAAATGCGTTTGAACGTGTGATGCTTAAAGCAGTCGGCACTCTTTTTTCCTTTGACACCGTCCCTCTTTTTTCGTCTATACTTAATATAAGTACATTTGAACCCTCTATTTTATCAAAATATCTTACGGGTCTGCGGTTAGCCGTATGATTGTCAAATAAGATAATCTTATATTTTCCCGCTTCACTGTCATAGTCTAAAATTGAAACTGCGTGCTGCTGGAAAAACCAATCCATATGTTCCGTCGGTTTTAAAACCTTGTCCTTCTGTGCTGTTTTCTTATAGAATTTGGGATTTGCAATAAGCCATACAAGTTCATTATCTTTAAGACTTATCTTTGCTATCGTATGAATATTTCTCATTGAAACTATGACGCAGTCTTCTTCAAGTATATAATCAAATGAATTTATATGCGCCCAGTCACTTCTCGTGACATATGTATCATCAAACAGTTCATTCACATTTATGCTTCTTAGCACATTTCCCGTTTCCGCATCTATTTCGATTATCATGTTTTCGCCAAATGAATCATTTATTGAACTTGATGCAATAAGATAATTTCCGGTATTTTTTTCTCTCACCGCCCAATGATGAAATCCGTTTGGATGAAGAAATGTCTTGTAAACACGTCCCATATAGTCCATCTCGTGCATCACGACTGAATGTGCATTTCCGTAATTAGGCTGACGCATATATTTTTCAGCATATAAAAATCTTCCATTTCCAAGCTCATGTATGCCATAAGGATGCGATGGTCTTCCAAGTATAAATCGGACATTTCCATTTTCATCAAAGGCATAAGTTGAACCGCTGTAACCGCCTGTCACAAGCATAAATCTGTCGTCAACATCATCTTTTTGTCCCGTCACCTTTACATTCGTTTCGAGTTTTCCACTAAGCTTAGGAGTATGTATCATTATCTTGTTCATATCAAGCACATTTTTGTCAGCATCTAAAAGATACACCTGAACTATGTTATAAGCATTCTCATAAAGACCTGTTATCGGAACTCTGTGCCTTGTTGTGTATGTCTCATCACACACCGTATAATCTTTAGAGCCACGAATCCCTTTTATCACATATTTCACCATACATTGCATCTCAGTGTTAAAAAGCAGCACTGCAGTCAATAACGATATTTTATAAGGATTTAATATCAAAAGAGAATTTTTGAAACTGTAAATGTCATTGTCTAAAATACGCTTTATTGCCAGTTCTTTTTTATAAGTCTGCACCGCCATAGACTGTTGAACATTTTCAATATTTGTATCATATCCGTATTTTTCCTGATTTTCTGAAAGCTGTTCTTTTTCAGCCATCTGTGAAAAAACTTCTTCATTGATTATAAATGTATTAAATAATTTCTTTTTTATAACATTGCTTAACTGACTCTTAATATTCATTCTGATGACTCCTTTTCCATTTGATATACTCCCGTAATTTTCTAAACTAAAAATTCTGAGAGTACATTTTGTTATCATATAATAATGCTTAAACTATATGATACGGCTTAAATTCCTATATCATAAAAAGTGCATTTTTTGCACATAAATCATGAACCCGTCAAGATTAAATATATGATAAAGATAATTCGTGTCACCGGAACGAAAATTTCGTGTCAATTTTGTATTATTTTTATGTCAGTTTTATTTTAATTTTGTGGCAGTTTAGTTTTTTCTTTTATGGCAACTTTTTTCTTTTATTTCATTTTCGTGTTTTTCTTTTATGGTAATTTTATTTTTTCTTTTGTATCAGTTTCATATTCTTCTTTTGTGTCTATTTCGTATTTTATTTTTGTATTAAATTTATGCTTTTCTTTTGTGTCTATTTTTTTCCTTTTATATCAATTTTACATTTTACTTTTGTGTTTATTTCGTATTTTATTTTTGTATTAATTTCATATTTTTCTTTTGTATGTCAGTCTTTTATTTACCAATCAACACCATACCGACTCAGTTCCACTCTGCCGTTTTCAACCTTTATGCCATCAGCTTCGAGTCTGTTTTTCTGCTCGTTTTCACCGCCGAATGCAAATGCTCCTGAAAGTTCTCCCTTAGAATTTACCACACGAAAACATGGAATATTCTTCGGGTCAGGATTTTTGTGCAGAGCATTGCCTACGGCTCTTGACATTTTAGGGTTGCCAGCCATAGCCGCCACCTGTCCGTAAGTTGCAACTTTTCCTTTTGGAATTTTTTTAACCGCCTCGTAAATCCTCTTAGTCGGACTGTCAGTCACTATCTCATAGCTTTCCGTAATCATCCTTTTAATGTCCTCGTCAGGAATCGAACCGTCAAGAATGATAGTGTTCCAGTTTTCCTTATTCTGGTGATACCCCGGAATAACAGACTCAAACGCATCTCTCCAAAAGTCACGCCACTCATCATTTACCTTTACATTAAGGTTGATGAAGCCGTTCCTCTCATATGTCCACAAAAAAGCCTTTTTGCTTCCCTTAACACGCACAAGCTGCCAGTTGTTATCGTGAAACGGAGCACTCTGGTAAGTGTCCGGAAATGAAAGACCAAAGTTTAATGCTTCTTCTCTTGTTGTCATAGATTGATTTCCTTTCACTACCCAATCAGCCCTCTATCCATATACTCCGCTATCTGCTCAGCAAAATAAGTAAGATATATACTTGAGCCAGCCCTATAACTTGCTGCTGCCATCTCGCACACTATCTTTTCCTCGTCTATGCAGCCTGCCTTTGCTGCCGCTTTTACCATAGCATACTCACCGCTCACGCTGTATGTCGCCACAGGCACATCTACTATATCCGCAACTTCTCTCACTATGTCGAGATAACTCATTGCAGGTTTTACCATAATAATGTCTGCTCCTTCTTCAACATCCTGCAATGCTTCTTTTATTCCCTCTTTTCTGTTGTGATAGTCCATCTGATAAGATTTTCTGTCACCAAAGGACGGTGCTGAGCCTGCCGCATCCCTGAACGGTGAATAAAATGATGATGCGTATTTTACGGCATATGACATTATCGGCGTGTTTGTAAATCCATTCTCATCGAGTGCATTTCTGATAGCGAGCACTCTGCCGTCCATCATATCTGACGGTGCAACCATATCCGCACCGGCTTTCACATGGGAAACCGCAGTCTTTGCCAATAGTTCAAGTGTGGAGTCGTTATCCACATCATGACCGCAGAGCAGTCCGCAGTGACCGTGTGAAGTATATTCGCACATACACACATCTGTTATAAAATACATATCAGGAAAATCTTTTTTAGCCGCCCTTAAAGCTCTCTGCACGATTCCCTCATCATCATAAGCACCACTTCCGACTTCGTCTTTTACATCAGGTATGCCAAACAGGATAACGCTTTTAACACCTGCTTTTTTAAGACTTTCAAGTTTCTCAGACATTCTGTCTATGCTGTAACGGAACTGCCCCTCCATAGATGGTATTTCCTCAACGATATTTTCTCCTTCTCTTACAAACATAGGATAAACAAGCGATGATTTATCCATTCTTGTTTCCCTCACCATCTTCCTTAATATTTCATTTTGTCTTAATCTTCTTGCTCTCTGTATCATAATCTTCCTCTTTTCTTTATCTCTGTTTTTCTCACAAAATTTGTTATAAAAAATATAATGTTTGGTACAAAAATTATTTTGTCCTCTGCATTAATACATATTTCAATCATACAACTTATTGCTGCATAACTTAACAGACAATATCAAACTTACATACATCAATAATATTTCATCGATAAATCAACACTATCACTGTATTTTTGCAATTATTTCCACAAAATCCTGAAATTCCTGTGCATTACTCTTTTCTTTTATGTCAAAAATCATCTTATGAACAGCCGCATCAAGTGATTTTTTCTCAGCATTTTCTTTGATATATGCCATAAATCCATCTATTTTTTCACGGTTTGCCCTGAATATCTCATTTTTAAGATATTCCTGCTCATATTCTCTTATTATCTCTTTTGCATCGCACAGATAACTTTTCTTTAATTCATTATTTTTTGCGGCAAGCCTGTCCATATCTTCCATCGAGTATCTTGCCACACCCTGTATTTCCTCTATGTCAGGCGATATGTCAAACGGAACTGCAAGGTCGATAAATACTACCTTAGCTTTATGCTCCTTTTCCTCAAAATGCTTTTTTGTGACAGTATAATGCGGACTTGATGTTGCACTTATTATAACATCCATCTTTTCCATATGTTCATATCTGTCTTTATAATCTATTATATTGCATCTCGCATTTTTTTCTGGGATATGGTTTCTTGCGGTGACATAAACATTTGCCCCCTCTATATCAAGTGCATCAAGCATAACTATATTTCCGATTTTTCCGGACGCACCTATTATCAAAATGTTTTTTCCGGACAATGAGCCAAATTCCCCGGCTGCCTGCTTTAACGCAAGACTCGCCGTTGATACGGAAGTCTTTGACATAGGTGTGTCTGTCTTTACTTTCTTTGCCGCCGCCATCGCCGCCTGAAAAAGTGAGTGAAATGTATTTCCTATATATCCTTTTTTGTCACTTGCAAGATAGGCATTTTTTACCTGTCCCAAAATCTGGTCTTCACCCAGCACAACAGAGTCAAGACCTGCCGCCACCATAAAAAGATGATGAACCGCCTTTTTTTCTTCATATCTTAATATTACATCCTGAATTTCTGAATTTTCTGAAACCCCGGCTTCTTCTAAAAGTACCTGCTGCATAAAAAGCACCGCTGTCTCCGTTTTTTTGGCGACTTCACAGTAAAGTTCCGTCCTGTTGCAGGTTGCAAGAAGTACCGCTTCATTTATATAAGGCGAATTTACAAGCCTTTCCATTATCCCCGCCTTGGCATCATCATCAAATGCAAACAGACCTCTTATCTTTGTATCTGCGGTCTTATGACTTACGCAACGTAATTGTCTGCTCATACCCTGATACCCTCACAAGTCCTCTCAATCTCTTCTTTCGTATGTGCGACTGACACGAACATCGCCTCAAACTGTGCAGGTGCAACATAAATCCCATTGTCGAGCATTTTCCAGAAATACTCTGTATATGCGTTTGTATCAGAAGTAAGTGCACTGTCATAATCATCCACAACCTCACCTGTCTGGAACGCAGATAAAAGCGAACCTATCTGATTTACATGGAGAGGGATATTTTTCTCTTTCGCCATCTTTCTGTACGCATCTGCAAGTTTTTTTGCACTCTCATCTATCTGTTTATAGTATTCAGGATGCGCTTTTAATATTTTAAGAGTTTCAATTCCTGCCGTTGTTGCAATAGGATTTCCTGACAATGTACCAGCCTGATAAACCGGACCTGTCGGAGAAACCCTGTCCATTATCTCTTTTTTTCCGCCGTATGCAGCGATAGGCATACCGCCGCCGACAATCTTGCCAAGAGTAGTCATGTCAGGCTTGACACCAAAATACTCCTGTGCTCCGCCAAATTTAAGCCTAAATCCTGTTATAACCTCGTCAAATATAAGAACCGTTCCGTATTTTAATGTAATATCACGGAGAAATTTTAAAAATCCCTCTTTCGGAGGAACAACACCCATATTGGCGGCTACAGGCTCAACTATGATTGCGGCAACATTGTCACCATACTGCTCCATAAGTTCTCTTACGGACTCCTCATTATTGTACTCTGCAACAAGCGTGTTCTGTGTATAGGACGCCGGAACTCCCGCACTATCCGGAACAGCAGTTGTAAGAGCCGCCGAACCAGCTTTCACAAGAAGTCCGTCAGAGTGACCGTGATAATTTCCCCTGAACTTTATTATCATATCTCTGCCTGTATATCCTCTTGCAGTACGAATGGCACTCATCGTAGCCTCAGTACCCGAATTTACAAGCCTTACTTTCTCAATAGATGGCATTGCATCTGTTATAAGTTCAGCAAGTTCCAATTCTTTTTTAGTAGGAGCACCAAAAGTAAGACCGTCAACACAGGCTTTCTGAACGGCTTCGATAACCTTTGGATGTGCATGACCTAAAATCCCCGGTCCCCACGAACATACATAATCAATAAATTCATTGCCATCCACATCGTAAATGCGGTCGGCATTAGCACTTTTTATAAAAAGAGGAGAACCTCCGACACTGCCAAAAGCCCTCACCGGACTATTAACACCACCGGGAATTTTCTCAAGTGACTTTTCAAACAAAACCTTAGAATTTTCCATATTCGACCTTATATTCATCTTGCAAAGTACCTCCATCTAAAATTTTTTCACAACATCATTTATTATAACATCCACAATACCTCTTGCATCAAACTCCTCTGCAACAAGTTTCACACTAAGTCCAGCCTCCTCGCAGTCCCTCTTTGTCACTGGACCTATCGCAACGATATTGTCATGCTCACAACCTGCCATATCCCTTAATGCTCTTGCACCTGAGCCGCTTGTCACAACAATATAATCAACATCAGGACATATCCTTTTTACTTCATCAGCACGCCTTTCGTCCTGAATTGTCTCGTAAATGCAGATTTTATCAAACTCAACCGACATATCACTAAATTTATCCTCAATAAAGTTTTTGCCCTGCTTTCCTCTTACAATAAGTATTTTATCCTTATCTGTCAAATCTTTTGACAATTCCTCTGCCAATATTTTTGATGTAAATTTTGATGGTATAAAATCCGCATACAAACCATATTTTTCGAGTGCTTTCTTTGTAGATGTACCAACTACGGCAAATCTGACATTTGCAAGTTTTCTTATATCTACTCTCAAATCCTTTAATCTGTCAAAGAAAATATTTACACCATTTGCACTCGTAAAGATAAGCCATGAATATTTTTCAAGATTATTAAGTATATCATCACAATCACTGTAATCAGGTATTGTCTCAACAAGGCTTATCGCAATAGTCTCACCGCCGTACTGTTCAAATTCTTTTTCAAGACTGTCCGCCATATTCCTTGAACCTGTTACAAGTATTCGTTTTCCGCTAAGCACTTTTTTGTCATTCCTGCTCTGCCACTCACTTATCTGTTTTCCGACTCCGACAACATCACCAACCACTATTATTGCCGGTGCTTCTATATTATTTTTTCTGACCTCGTCCTTAATAGTCAGAAGATTTCCATATACAGTCCTCTGTTTTGCGGTCATTCCTTTTGAGATGACAGCAACGGGAGTTTCTTCGTTCTTTCCGTTTTTGATAAGTTTTTCACAGATATTTCCAAGACTTCTAAGTCCCATCAGAAATACAAGCGTTCCCTCCTCTTTTGCAATAACGGAAAAGTCAAGTGCTTCTGATGGCTTTGCAGGATGTTCATGTCCCGTAATAATATGAACCGATGAAGCCGCCCCCCGATGCGTAACCGGAATACCCGCACTTGCAGGAACACTGTACGAAGAAGAAATACCTGAAACTATCTCATATCTTATCCCTGCTTTTCCGAGTGCTAAAGCCTCCTCGCCACCTCTGCCGAAAATAAAAGGATCACCGCCCTTAAGACGAACAACATATTTTCCGCTCAAAGCAAGATTTACGAGAAGTTCATTTATCTCAGGCTGTTTTTTATAAATTGTATCAGCTCTCTTTCCTACATAGATAAGCTCTGCATCCATCTTCGCTTCATTTAATATTGAGGGCGAAATAAGTGCATCATATACGATAACATCCGCTTTTTTAATACATCTCAGAGCCTCGATACTCAGATAATCCCTCTTTCCCGGACCTGCCCCGACAAGAGAAACCATTCCCTTTTTATGTGCAAATAAATTTTTTAATTCATCTTTTTTCACATTTATATCAATGTCTTTTTTATCAGTATTTCCATTATCTAATTTTAAATTTACACAACATTTTGTATTTCCATTTTTATTTTTACTATCAATATTCTTATCATCAGATTTCAAAACATCAACAAGCCTTTTTGCAAGATTAGCGGCAACCTCGAAATCCGTATTATCTACATTGACCGACTTAGAAATTTTTTCCCACTCTACATCCAGTTTTTCATTTATAACGGCATACTTCGGAGTTTTTCCATCACAAGAATACATTCCCCTGAACTTAAAACCATGCTCATCCACCGTACAGTGAGCACCGCATGGTGCATTACAACTTCCGTCAAGATATTTTAAAAATTCCCGCTCGGCTTCAAGACATATCCTTGCTTTTCTGTCATCAAGTGCCGCCATAACATCTTTTAAATCACCGTTTCTGCACTCGATTGCAAGAATCCCCTGCCCTGCTGCAGATATAAATTTACCCTCGTCAGGATATATATAATCAAGCTCCTTATCATTATCAAGACCAAGCCTTTTTAAACCTGCCGCCGCAAGAATAATCGCATCATACTCACCTGATTTTAATTTATCTATCCTCGTTCCGACATTGCCCCTCAGTGATTTTATCGTGGCATCAGGATATATCTGCTTTATCTGGATTTCTCTCCTTAAACTGCTTGTTCCTATGATACTGCCTGCACCGATTTTTCCTGTTTCTTTTCTTTTAAGAATAACATCCCTGTTGTCATCCCTTAAAAGAACCGCCCCAAGGCAAAGCCCGTCCGCAAGTTCCATAGGCACATCCTTTGCACTATGAACTGCAATATCAATAGTTTTATCGAGCAGCTTTTCCTCAATCTCTTTTGTAAAAACACCCTTGCCGCCAATCTCACCGAGCGGTTTATCAAGAACTTTATCACCATGCGTAACCACATGAACAATCTCTATTTTTTCATTGGGAAAATATTTTAAGATCTGAGCTTTAACAAGCTCCGTCTGAATTAAAGCAAGTTTACTTTTTCTTGTTCCTATCCTAATCATACTGACCTCATTTCTATGTATATCGGATTTGTCTGATGCAATGTGCAAAGCAGATAACAATAACGCAATCCGCAACGGCATCATTTGTTTTTAATTATAATACATCCTATATAACCTAGCGGTCAAGTATGCTTTAAAATGAACATGATTAATACATACTCTCAGCCATCTTAAGCAACTCGCTTTCACCCATATCATCATCCGTACCAATGGTATTTATATATTTATCATCATTCCATTGCAATGTTCTCTCCCCCTGTTCTTCATATATATAACCCACATAACCGGCAATCCTTACTTTTCTGCCATCTATATCCCTTCCTGAATATCTGGCGTCTTTTAAAATTTTATTTTTTGAATAAAATAAATACTTCTTATTTTTAACCCATTTTATATAACTAAAGTCCTCATCAGTATTTTGTTCACTTATCTTATAAACTTCAGGCACATAATCAGGAAAATCTTTTTTTCTTTCCTTAGCTTTATCTGCTCCATTTTCCTTCGTTTTTTTATTCTCGTCGTAAGTTATCTCAACATTTCCAGCCGAATCCCTATCTGTCTTTGTCGTTTTCCAAGCATCAAATCCAAATATATTAGCATCCATTTTTGTAGCAGCGAATAAAACCGAACTTATAAAAACAGCTACAACAGCAACTTTAGTAAATAATCTTAAACTCTTATGTTTCCTGTATTCTGTGGTCTTTTCATCGTTTCTCCCACTAATAATCTTATCCATTGTCCGCTCCTTAAAGCCACTGGGTAACTGAATTTTTTCCAAATCAACATCATCATATTTTTTCTCCACTTCTCTTTCATACACTTTAAGATAATCTCTTATTTCCTTATCGTTCATAAACTTATCCTCCCTACCATCATTTAACTAATCAAAATTTTTTTTCCATCCAGAAGTTTCTCCAGCTTTTTTCTGCCTCTGCTCAGATATGAATACACCGTTGCTATATTCATATCAAACATTTTGGCTATTTCATCAGCAGTATAACCATAAACATAATAAAACAACATTATATCTGCATATTTTTCAGGCAATTTGCGTATATAATACACGACTTTATTATCTTCCGCTGATTCCGTAAAATCATTTTGAAATGTACTATCTTCTTTTAATCCATGCTTACTCAAAATACCTTTTTCATATAGTTCTTCAAATGATACAACATTATTTCTTTTTCGTTTATTATACATATTTATTGCTACTCTTCTAATTACTACAACAATAAATCCCTTAAGTTCCTGGCAATCTTTTTCTTTTATTTTTGAAAAACTTTTAGAAATATTAATAAAAGCCTCCTGCACCGCATCCTGAGCAAGACCTTCATCTTTTAAAACATCAAAAGCTATATAATACATAAGCTTTGAATATGCATTATATAGCTGATCAAATTTTTCTTGTTCTTCATAATCCCAATCAAGTTTATTCTTCTTCAAACCTTTTCCTCCGTTCATTTATTTGTTACTATTGATATAACGGTACAAACAGTAACAATTTTATCCCATACTATACCAATTTTCCCTCTTCCACTTCTACTATTTCATCGCACAGTGCATCTAAATCCTCGGTTATATGGCTTGCTATTATAATAAGCGTTCCGTCAGCCTTAAGCCTTTTAAGAATGTCATAAAACTTTGCGATACTCTCCTTATCAAGTCCGTTTGTCGGTTCATCAAGCAATAAGAGTTTTGGTTTCTCCATAACCGCCTGTGCTATATTTAACTTCTGTTTCATTCCGAGAGAATACTTTTTTACTTTTCTTTTATCCTCAGGGTCAAGTCCCACATCCGCAAGACACATCCTTATGTCATCGTCTGATACACTGTTGTTTATCTTTGCTAAAGCTTTCAGGTTATCAAATCCTGTCATATCATCGACCATGCTCATATGCTCAATGATTATGCCGACACTCTCAGGGAACTCAATATCTTTCCCGACAACCTTTCCGTCAATAACAACACTTCCCTCAGTCGGAAGTATAAGACCGCAGATACTTCTTAAAAGCATCGTCTTTCCACTTCCGTTTCTTCCGTGAAGTCCATATACTTTTCCGCTTTCAAAAGTATGGTTCACATTTTCAAGTACCGTATTACCCTTAATCTTTTTAGTAAGATTTTTAACCTCTATTTTCATAATCTTTCTTCCTTTCCGTATATCCATGTTCTCTATAAATTTTGTGAAACTATCATAAGCTGTACTTAAATTGTAAGGATATAACAAATAGTGTTAGCAGTGTACTCTGTCACCGTCAGCACTTTGTCAGCGTATTTTGCTGACTTTTAGTACTGTTACGCGTGACAGGCAGTGAAAGCGTGCCTGCGATATTATTTGTTATAGCATTATAAATAACACAACATATAATTAGTTTTGCAACC
>JBNMLR010000026.1:0-12668 GCA_050874945.1 Butyribacter sp.
CATTTATATAGTATAATAAAGAGGACAGGCATATTGCCGTCAGGTACGGACAAAAGACATTTATATATTAAAGGGGGAGAATGGATGAAATTAGGCAAAAAGATAGGCATAGTATTTAGTTTAACGATTATTTTACTTGTATGTATAATAGGCACGGAGGCGTATATCTACAGTTACAAATCTACAACGACTCTTGTATCAGACAATTCAAAAACAGCAGCAAAAACAACGGCACAGAACATAAAAACACTTCTTAAGAACTATAGAAACATAGCAAAAGCGTCGGGCAGTGATATGACACTGATAGGAAATATCCCAAATGAAGTAAGAGTTAAAAAGGTTGAACAGCTTGCAAAACAGTATGGTTTTACGAGTGGAAATCTGCTCGATAAAAAAGGCATAAGTCTTAAGGATGGCACTGATTTTAGTGACAGAGATTATGTAAAGGCGGCACTTCAGGGAAAGACAAATATTTCAGAGGTGACATTAAGTAAATATACGGGCACATATGGTATAAGCATAGCGGCACCGCTCATATCATCCGGAAAAATCGCCGGGGTCGTTTATTACAGGGCAGATGTTGACTTTATGAACCAGATAGTTAAACATATCTCAACAGGAGACGGAAGTTATGCATATATAGTTGATAAGGACAACAATGTTATCGCTCATAAAGATACAAAATATATTATGAATGATGATTATAAAAAAATTCTTCCGGATGAGATAAAAAACAGTGGAAGTTCAAAGAATGGTAGTATTACATATCAGTATAACGGAAGTGAATATATATGCGGATATTCAAAGATAGACAATACGGATGACTGGCGGGTGGTTATAGTTTCACCTACATCTACATACGAATCAGAGATGTTAAGACTCCAAAATAAACTTATCATAAGTGACATAATAGCATTGATATTAGCTTTAATCATTGCAGGTTTCATAGCAAAAGGCATAAGCACGCCGATAGTAAAGGTAAAAAATGTTTTGTCATCATTGTCACAGGGGGATTTTTCAGTACAGCTTGAAAATACTAAAAATAAAGATGAACTTGGTGTGCTCCAAAATTCTGCGGTATCACTTAACAGAACGATTTCTGACATATTGACACAGGCAGATGAAATTCTCGGCAGAATGGCAGATTATGATCTTACATCTGCAGATATGAAACATTATCCCGGTAAGTTTGATGAACTGGCATCATCAATAAATTCGATAAAGGCGATATTAAACGGTATGATAATGAACATCCAGAATTCATCAGTCAATGTAGAGGGCGGTTCAAAACAGCTTGCGGAGGCGGCAGCCATGTTGTCAGAGGGAACGATGGCACAGGCATCATCATTGCAAAAACTTGTGACGGAAGTTGAGAATGTTGCAGGAAGTATAAACAGAAATTCGGAAAAAGTAACTTTTGTAAACGAAAGTCTTGGAAATCTCAACGGTGAGATAAAAGACGGTGACAGAAAAATGCAGGAACTTTTAAATGTCGTAAATTCCGTAGAAGAAATGTCCGAGGACATTAAGAAGATAGTGAACACGATAGACGGTATTGCTTTCCAGACCAATATACTTGCACTTAATGCTTCAGTGGAAGCAGCGAGGGCAGGAGACAGCGGCAAAGGATTTGCGGTTGTGGCACAGGAGATAGGCACTCTTGCTGCAAAGAGCAGTGATGCTTCAAAAAAGACGGCAGAACTTATCGAGAAATGTATAAAAGGAATAGACAGTGCAAAGGAATATGCAGTTGTAACTTCTGACTCACTTACCGGGATTGTTTCTGATTCGGCAGATATTGCAAATGCTTTTGATGAAATGTCGAAAGACAATGAAATTCAGGCTCAAAATGCAAACAATATAAGAGGTGAGATAGAAAACATATCTCAGGTGGTTCAGTCTAATACGGCAACGGCACAGCAGACGGCGGCTTCAACGGAAGTATTGTCAGAGCAGGCTGCTGCATTACAGGAGATGACGGGAAGATTTAAGGTAAATTAAGGTCATATAGTGTAAGACAATTTAAACTGACACAAAAACGGACCGTTTATGACATTGCTGTGACTTTAAATATTGCTTAAATACAATCAGGGAATTCAAAACAGATGTAAAATATTAAGTTATCGGTCGCACCTTAGGTGCGAACAGCAATAACGGTGGGGCTGCTGCATTATTATGTGGCAGCCTCATTGCATATGAAAATGCGGACAGTAACATTTTTAATGTAAAAAACAGCGGAAAATCAAAATGAATTACAAGGTGAAAAATGTTAGTATGAATATAACGGTTTAACAGGAAAAAGATAATTTGCAATACAATGAGGTTGTTTACTGTATGTCAAATTCGTTTTTTATGATAGCTGTTACATATAAAAATAATGTGAAAAATCCATATATGCAGGATTTTATCGTGAAAAATCCGATTTTTCACATACAAGATTTGTGTCTGCGCACACTTGACACAAATCTTATGTGCGAAAGGCAAAATCTTTCGCACTATGCAAAAAAATGTGTGCAGAAATGAGGACAATATGAGGAAATCTTTTAAAAAATTTATAACATTTGCTCTTTCGGCGGCAATGGCAGTTACCGGTGTATCAGGTACAAGCTTTGCATCAGCCGCAACAAAGACAAATGAGGGCGGAGCGGTGACGGCTTCATCAACAAATGAGGTGGAGACACCTGACAATCCGTCTCCATATACAGACCTTTCAGCAAGTGAGATAATCTCGGAGATGGGAACAGGCTGGAATCTCGGAAACACATTAGACGGACATAATGATTATGCAGTAAGTGAGACGGCATGGCAGAGTGCAAAGACTACTAAGTCTTTTATAAAGTATGTGCATGATGCAGGATTTAATACCATCCGTATTCCTGCCACATGGGGAAATATGATAAATGATGACTACTCCATCAACGAGGAGTGGATGAACAGGGTTCAGGATGTAGTTGATTATGCAACGGCAGAAGATATGTATGTTGTGTTAAATATTCATCATGACGGTGCAGATAATGCTTCATCATCTTCTGCAGGATACGGAGAGGACGGATATAGCCACGGCTGGCTTGATATTACATCTGATGATGAGACAGTATGGAACGGTGTTAAGACAAAATTTGCAGGAGTATGGAAGACTATTGCAGAGAGATTTAAAAATTATGACGAGCATCTTATCCTTGAGTCAATGAATGAGGTATATGTTCACGGTCAGGGATGGACTGCCGACGAGGAGTCTATTGCCAAGCAGAACAAAAAGATAAACGAACTCAACCAGATATTTGTTGATACAGTAAGGGCAACAGGTTCAAATAATGCCAAGAGATGGCTTACGGTAAATTCATTAAATACAAGTATCAAGTATGCTTTGGGAAATTATGCAACAAACTTTGAACTTCCAAAGGACAGCGTATCAGGAAAACTTATGGTTACTGTTCATGATTATGATGCCTATAACAGAGACTCGGTAAATGAAGCGGTGAGCGGTTCATATGCAAGCCAGTTTAAACAGCTTAAGAGTAAGTTTGTAGACAATGGAGTGCCTGTGCTTGTGGATGAGTACGGTTTCCAGACAAAGATTATTCCTGATTCCAGAGCGTGCAAATTTGAGGGTGTAAACTACCTTGCAAAGAAATACGGAATGGTCGTAGTTGCATGGGATAACAACGGAGCAGGATCAGGAGAATCGTTCAGAATTTTAAACAGATATTTCAACAAACCATATTCCGTAAAGACAGTGTCAGCTATTATGAGAGGATATTTCGTAGATACGGAGGCTCCTGAGTACAGATTTGCTGCTTCTGACGGAGAACTTGCGATTACAAAGATGACATCAATCTCAACAGATACAGATGATGTGACACTTAAAGTCGGAGAGAAAAAGCAGATAACAGCAACAACAGAACCTTCAGGAAATAATGATGTTGTTCTCTGGAAATCTGATGATTCAAGTGTGGCTTCAGTTTACAATGGAAAAATTACGGCTACAGGTGTAGGAACAACAACGATTTACGCATATTCACAGGCAGATGCCTATGACAGCAGTACAACAACAAAAATTGAAAAAGCTATAAAAGTTACTGTTGCAAAGACAGACCTTGAAAAAGCAACAACAGCTATAGCTACTGATTTTGACTCATATAAACTTGAAGAAAATCAGTCTGCATTTATAAATGCCATTGCAAAAGCGGCAGACGGAAGTGTAAATGGTGCAGCGATAAGATATTCTTCATCAAATGAAAAGATTGCAACAGTGTCACGCAATGGAAAGATAGTGGCAACAGGTACAGGTGTTGCAGTAATCTCAGTAATCTCAGCAGATGGATTTGAAAAGAGCATAAATGTGACTGTAGGTTCAGTTACGGAGAGTGCTTATGAGACAAACCTCGGACTTCGTCTGTACTACTTTGATGAGGCGGCAAATGCATATAACTATACAGATGTTGCAACAGACAGAGTAACGGTTAAGTCAGACGGTGAATACACATTGACAATAGATGCGGCTAAGGATTTGAATGATGCAGCTAAGAAAGCACTTGCAGATGCAAACGGTAATGCCTGCATAAATCATATAGCATCACTTTACATAACAGATGCGGATGTGGTATCTCAGAAACTTACAAAGTCACAGATTCAGAGTGGAAATATCGTATTCAAAAAATTTGTAGTAAATGATACTAAAGAACTTGACATAACAAACACAGACGCTAAGTCAGTAATGAGCGGAACAACATTTGACACGGGAAATCCTTTAAATGTATGGGACGGCTCAGTGATTTCATCAGGAATCGAGTCAAAGACAAGCAGCGAAGGTGCACAGTATCTTGACTTTACAAGTGATATAGGAAGTGTAACAAAAATAAGCGTGACATTTACATTATCAGGACTTTCAAGCGTGGCAGCAGCTCAGGATGAGGAAAAGCCTGACAGCAAGCTTGATGAGGATGATGATAATACATCAAAGAGTGATGACAGCAACAATAACGATAATAACAACAATAATAACAATTCCGGTGATAACAGTAACACAAACACAACAGAGGCAAAGAGTGTTAAAGTAGGAAGTGTAACATACAAATACATTAAGTCATCAAACAAGATAACAGGCGTTGAGTACGCATCAAACTCAAAGAAAGCATCACTTAAGACAGTGAGCATACCGGCAACAATAAAAGTCGGAAAAACTACATATAAAGTAGTAAAGGTATCAAATTCAGTATTCAAGAATGCAAAGAAACTTACAACAGTAACTATAGGTGCAAATGTAAAAGAAATCGGAAAAGATGTATTTAACGGCTGCACAAAATTAAAGAGCGTAAAAGTAAACTCAAAAGTTGTGACAAAAGTAGGAACAAACACATTCAAGAAAACAGCTTCAAAACTTGTGATAAAAGTACCTTCATCAAAACTTTCTTCTTATAAGAAGTTATTTAAGGGAAAAGGACAGTCAAAGAAAGCAGTTATAAAGAAATAAAAGTTTACGGTTTATTCATTATTTCCAATCGAATTTGTGATATAATTACTCCAAAATCCAGATGCGTTGCATCTGCCGCACTTCGTGCTATATGATTTTGTCGTTCACAAATTTGGTGCAGGAGAACAAGCTCTCCTGCCTTGCAAATTTGTGATATAATTAACTCCAAAATCCAGATGCTTTGCATCTGTCGCACTTCGTGCTATATGATTTTGTCGTTCATAAATTCGGTGCAGGAGAACAAGCTCTCCTGCCTTGCGAATTTATGATATAATCGATGAGTTTATTTTGTTACTGCTCACTTGCATAGCTTGACAGCAGTGTCAGGTATGTGAGTGGGCAGTAATGTCGTTTTTGCAAATCTATAACTGTACGGTAGATTTGCATATGTGTGCGTCGTACAGAGATTGGAAAATAAAAGATGAATTTTGAAGAATTATGTTTGGATACGCGTATATTGAGAGCGGTTACGGAGATGGGTTTTGAGCAGGCGAGTCCTATTCAGGCACAGGCGATACCGGTTGCCATTGAAGGAAAGGATATGATAGGACAGGCTCAGACGGGAACGGGAAAAACAGCAGCGTTTGGAATACCGCTTTTGCAAAGGGTAGATCCTCACAATAAGAAATTGCAGGCAGTCGTACTCTGCCCGACAAGAGAACTTGCGATACAGTGTGCAAATGAGATGCGTAAATTTGCTAAATTTATGCATGGAATAAAGGTACTTCCGATATATGGAGGACAGGACATAACAAAGCAGATTCGTTCGCTGAAAGGTGGAACACAGGTAGTAATAGGAACGCCGGGACGAGTTATCGACCATATAAGAAGACATACATTAAAGATGGCAACAGTGGGAACGATAGTTCTCGATGAAGCTGACGAGATGTTGAACATGGGATTCAGGGAGGATATAGAGACAGTGCTTCAGACACTCCCGGAGGAACACCAGACACTCCTTTTCTCAGCGACAATGCCAAAGCCTATAATGGAGATAGCAAAGACATATCTTAAAGAACCTGAGATAATCAAGGTTGTAAAGAAAGAGCTTACCGTTCCAAAGATAGAACAGTATTATTATGAAGTAAATCCGAGAAAGAAAGCGGAAGTGCTTTCAAGACTTCTTGATATGTATGACCCTGAGCTTTCACTTGTATTCTGCAATACAAAGAAAAAAGTTGACGAACTTGTGGAGGACTTAAAAGGACGCGGATATTTTGCGGCAGGACTTCACGGTGACCTTAAACAGAGCCAGCGTGACAGAGTTATGAATGGTTTCAGAAACGGAAGAACAGATATACTCGTGGCAACGGATGTGGCGGCAAGAGGAATAGATGTTGATGATGTTGAAGCGGTCTTTAACTATGATGTACCGCAGGATGATGAGTATTATGTGCACCGTATCGGAAGAACAGGCCGTGCAGGAAGAACAGGCCGTGCGTTTACGCTTGTTGTCGGAAAAGAGATATACAAACTTAAGGATATTCAGAGATATTGCAAGACAAAGATAAAACGCCAGCCGATACCGTCAGTAAATGACATTACGGATATAAAAGTCGAAAAGGTACTTGAAAAGATAAGCGGAATAATCGAGCAGGACAATCTCGGAAAGATGATAGATATTCTTGAGGAGCATCTGGAGGACAGTGATTATTCGGCAATCGAGGTGGCAGCGGCACTTCTTTCTATGGAAATGGGAGATGCGGCACTTGACAATAATTCAGATGAAGAATTCGGAGACACCGGAGCAGAGCCGGGAATGGTACGACTTTTCGTAAATATAGGAAAGAAAGACCGTGTCAGGATAGGTGATATTTTAGGTGCGATCGCAGGCGAATCCGGTATGCAGGGAAATCTTGTCGGAGCGATAGATATGTATGATAAATATACATTTGTAGAAGTGCCGAGAGAGTATGCATCGGATGTAATCGAAGCTATGAAACACGCAAAGATAAAAGGCAGAAATGTAAATGTAGAGCCTGCAAATAAAAAATGAGATGGCTCGTTTTTTAAAGTATAGTAAAGAAATAGAATAGTATGCCGATATATTTATCAGCAAGGGAATGCGTCATAATACATGGTTAGTGTATTGTGGCGCATATTTTTTGCAATTAAACATTGGGATTGCAAAACTAAGTAAATGTTATTTTGATTGCACAAATATAACAAATACTAACGCAGGCACGCTCTCGCTACCTGTCACTTGTAGCAGTACTAAGTCAGCAAAAGACGCTGCCTAAGTGCTGACGGTGACAGAGTACCTGCTAATACTATTTGTTATATTTGCACAATTTATTAACGGATTAAGATAGTTTTGCAAATACTTGTTAAATAATAAGAAAAAATTTGATATGCACAAAAAACGTGTGCAGAAAAGAGGGATTAGTGTGAAAAATCCGTATATGCAAGATTTTTCACACACAAGATTTGTGTCTGCGCACACTTGACACAAACTTGATATGCACAAAAAACGTGTGCAGAAATGAGGATTAGTATGGTAGGATTAGAGAATTTATTTAGTGGAAGAAATGATATGGCATATGTTTCGGCTTCATCGCAGGCGGAGCCTGATAAAACTATGGATGAAAAGGAATGGAAAGATTATCTTGCAAAGATAGACGATGTTTTGGAGGTCTACAAGGAGATTGCTGTTCAGGATGGCAAGGATAATCTTGAGAGGGCGGACAAAGAGCGTGAAGAAAACAGGTCAATGTGGCTTGATGATATATCCAAACTTATGCAGATGGGTCAGACATTTGTCGCCGAGAAGATAAACAGCGAGAATATACAGGAGAGAAAACAGGAGCAGGAACTATTGAAAAATAACAAAAATGAATATTTTGCACCTGGCGACGGTGTAAATATTATTTATAATGGTGTATGTTTTAATTGTAATCTGCAGGACAATTCAATAACTCTCGGTGATATGAGCGACCCGTCAGAGGTGATAATAATTCCGTTAGCGAAAGGTGGAACACTCAGAGTAAACCGTAAGAACATAGGTGAACTTGGCAAGGCAATCGGGATGTTTTCACCGGAGGATATAGGAAATATACTTCGTGCTATCGCAGAGGACAAGAAAGCACAGGAGACGAAAAGACAGATTGAGGATGACAAGGATAAAGAAGCAATCAAACAGGCTGATGAGTTACATGACAGCGCAGATGAAACAGATGATAGTGTAGACAAAGCAGATGATGATGATGCAGATAAAAAAGATAAAGAGTATAGGTGATTGCAAAATTAATTATATGTTGTGTCGATTGCACAAATATAACAAATACTAACGCAGGCACGCTCTCGCTACCTGCCACTCGTAGCAGCACTAAGTCAGCAAAAGACGCTGACATCTAAATGAATACTTCAGCTCGAAAATAAATGCAAAGGAGAATAAGGTATGTCACTGTATGCAATAGGGGATTTACATCTTGGTTTTCAGTCGGGAAAATCGATGGAAGTGTTTGGTGATGAGTGGAAAGACCATGCTGCTAAGATAAAGAGAAACTGGTGTAATATAATTAATGAAAATGATACAGTGGTTGTTACGGGTGACCATTCATGGGGCAGGAAACTTGATGACAGCATGAAAGACCTTGAGTTTATTGCGGCACTTCCGGGTAGAAAGATACTTCTTCGTGGAAATCATGACAGATTTTGGAACAAGACAAGTAAGACGGACAGCCTGAATGAACTTTTTGCAGGGAAACTCTTATTTCTACAGGACAATTTCTATGAATATGAAGATGCTTTGAGCGGAAGAAAATACGCACTTATCGGCTCTAAAGGCTTTTCGACTGATGAGTATTGTTTTCTGGCAGAGGATAAGATAGAAAAAAGGTTTAAGAATGAGAGAAAGAGATTGATAAAATCGTATGAAGCCGCAAAAGAAGCAGGTTATAAAGATTTTATCATGTTTCTCCATTATCCTCCGACAAATAAATATGAAAAAGAGGGCGTATTTATTGAGCTGGCACGGGAGTTTGGCGTAAGTCAGGTAGTATATTCGCATCTACATGGAAAAGACAGGTTTGATTACAGTATAACGGGTGAGCATGACGGGATAAAATATAGTCTTGTATCATCCGATTATCTTGATTTTGTACCGAGGTTGATAGTGTGAAGAAGTATGCAGAAATTAGAATTAGTGTGATATAAAAATCAAAAATATCACACTATGTACTTAAAATTTTCTTTCATAATATATATTACAAAATAATTCAGTAAATAATGAAATAGTAAATATTATCATCATACCTGTGCCTAATGATATAAGCATCATATGGTTATTTATTTTACCGATAATCAATAGAAGTAACATGATTATCCAACTGCATACTTGAGTTATCTGTAATGCTTTTCCCTTAGATTTAAGTAAAATAAATTGATTGCGTTCGTCATTTTCGTCTATTTTGTCTTTTTTTGACATTGATTTAGATATACCTCTTTCAATCAGTCCTATACCTATAAATAAGAGTAAAGTTGAGAGAAGGAATTTTTTAATATTAAATCCTGTTGCTAAAATTGTTATGAATAATAACAGACCAAGTAATGTCATAATCAAGCCTTCTATAAACGAATTTTTATTATATATCTTCATATTGTCTGTCCTCCAGTTCTTTATTTTCTTTTAAACAACATAATTCCTCGACACTTACATTAAAAACCTGTGCAATACGATAGGCTAACATAAGAGATGGATTATATTGTTCCTTTTCAATAGAGATAATAGTTCTTGAAGAAACATGAACCATATCAGCTAATTGCTGCTGAGTGATTTTTGATTTAGTTCTTAATTCTTTTACTTTATTTTTCATGCACATACATTCCTTATATATAATTATATATAAACATGAAGTTTACTTCATGTGAAGCTAACTTCATATTATCTCGAAAAAAATATTTTGTCAATAGTTTTTTGGATTTGTTACATTATAATTTACAGGATTGTTACATTGTGATAGTATTTCTCATATAGGGAAATGCAGGACGAAAGAAGAAAAACGGGGGAAAAGAATATGAAAAAATCAAAATTATTTATGTCAGCAGCCGCAATCTGTATTGCGGGTACTATGCTGATGACAGGATATGCGGCAACGGAGCATTGGAATGACAATTCAGCTAACAAAGATGTTTCTAAAGAATGGTCGCAGTGGAAAATAAAATGGGAAACAATAAAGAATGATTATGAAAAAGTCTCTATGGTGCCGGGGGTAAATGCGACAAAGATGAACTATGCGTGGTATTCAAAAAAATCAGGTCAGGCAAAGGTCTGTGTCTCGACTGATGAAAATATGTCAGAAACGGCGAATAGTACAGGTTCAGGCGACTATAAGGAGTTTAAGGGGACATCAAAGAAATATAAAAAAATCGGAAATGTGACCTATTATGCAAATAAAGTTACGATAAGCGGCTTGAAAGAAAATACGACTTATTATTATAGATGTTTTATTGATGGTAAATGGACGGAAATCAGGCATTTTAAGACAGGTGATACATCAAATTTCAGTTTCCTCTATGTCGGTGACCCACAGATAGGCTCATCTAAGGGACAGATACCTGCTGAGAGTTCAAAGGCACAATCGGAAAGCATAGCGGCGAGAAATGATTCGTTTAGCTGGAACAAAACTCTCACAACGGCGGTACAGGCTCATCCGGAAGTTGATTTTATCGTATCAGCGGGGGACCAGATAAGCAATGTAGGTGACAATAACGGGCAGGAATATGAGTATGCAGGTTTTCTATCAGCGGATGTGCTTGCAAATGTTCCTATAGCTCCTACTATCGGGAACCATGATTCAAAATTTGCGAATTATAAAAATCATTTTAATGTGCCAAACGCCTATACAAAGGAGAAAAATGCAACGCCTGCCGGAAATGATTATTATTATACATATGGTGATGTATTGTTTATTGTTTTAAATACAAATAATTATAACTGTGCTGCACATGAGGCACTTATCAAAAAAGCAGAGGCGGCAGCTCCAAAGGCTAAGTGGAAGATAGTCACATTTCACCATGATATATACGGTTCGGGGCGTGACCATTCAGACTCAGATGGCATCGTGCTGCGCACGCAGCTTACAACAATCCTTGATAAACATGATATTGATGTGGTTTTACAGGGACATGACCACACATATTCGAGAAGCTATATGCTCACAAGTGACGGAAAAAAACATACCGCTTACACTAAGAAAAATGTAAAAAATGAGTACCTTAAGGTAAAGGATGGAAATACAAAAAGCAGTTCCAAACTTAAGTCAAAAAAGAAATATCTTAAGCAAAATCTCTGTTATAAGATAGTAAATAAAAAACAGGGAACGATAAATAATCCTAAAGGTGTGCTTTATATGGAGGCAAATTCATCGACGGGAAGTAAGTTTTACAGCCTTATTTCTAAGAAACAGAATTATATTGCAAAGAGAAGCCAGACATGGACACCTATGTACTCGGTGGTAAATATAACAAAAGACTCATTTACGATAAATACATATGATGTGAATACGGGTAAAAAGGTCGACAGTTCATTTACGATAACAAAAAAGAAATAAGATTTTTGCGGAGGATTGAAAATATGAGGTTGAAACCGTTAAGTCTTATAAAATATATCATACCTGTATTGGTTCTCATATCGCTTGGTATATTTCTTGCAAAATGGAGTGATATTAAAAAGGTTGACATTGTGTCTGACAAATCACAGAAATTTGAAAAGGCGGTTGTTACAGAGGTGATAACTGACAATTTACAGGAGGACGGGAGCAGGGTTGGAAATCAGGAGGTAAAGGTAAGATTTCTGAGCGGTAAAAGAAAAGGCAAGGTTGTCAAGGCTGTAAGCACAAACGGAAGTCTTTACGGAGCAACCTGCCATAAAGGTATGAAAGTTGTCACACTTACAAACCAGTCGGGAGAGGTAACAGTCACATCAGTGTACAGTTTTGACAGAGAACCTTTTATATATGGTTTTATCATTTTATTTTTCCTGCTGTTGTGCATTGTCGGTGGAAAAAATGGATTTAAGGCTGTTGTTGGTCTGGTTGTGACATTTATACTTGTTTTATATTTTCTGTTTCCGGCTATATACAGGGGAATGAGTCCCGTGAACGCTGCAGTGATAACAGTCATATTTACAACGGTTATCACAATATTTGTATTGACAGGATATACAAAAAAATCACTTGCCGCTATATTGGGAACG